>JABDNZ010000359.1 GCA_013043565.1 Gemmatimonadota bacterium
GTTCGGTGAGAACCTCCACGGTGATCCCATGCCGCTTCAGCATGGCGACCGCGTCGACGGCATCTCTGGGGATCAGATAGGCCCATGGGCGCGGCCGGGTTTTGACGGCGACGGGTTTTTTCATCAGCTGTGCACCCGTTACCTCGATGGTGTCCACCGGCGTGTCCGGAGGGTCGCTCCTTCTCCCGCCCGTAATGATCGTGTAGTCGACCGTGTAGTCTTCCGGGCCATACTCCATCCGGACAGCGATCTCCCCCCTCGGTTCGGCACCCAGCTCGATGGTTTCCATCCGGGCCGCTTCTACCAAGCCCATGAGCTTCTCTGGGTTCGCAACCGCGTACTCGACCACCGCCAGATTGCCCAGATACCCTGCCCGGGCGCCCTCCTCGGCACCCTGGCCCGGAGCTTCGAAGAGAATCCCCACGGAGTTGATGAAAGCCCCATAGTTCCGGGCGATTCGTGCTTGGTAGCCCCCTCCCCTCCACGACTCCTCGTTACCTCCCGAGTAGTACCAGGAACGCTTCCCTTCCGCCTCCAGCTTCGCATCGATAGCCGGGAAGATCTCCTGGTCGCAGAGGAGGGTGATCTCCTGGGCGGGATCGTAGTGGCTCCCGCACTGATAGCAGAGGTTGTACGGCCTGGAGCCACCGTTATGAGAGTCCACGAACATATGGGGACGCCAGGCCCCCATGAGGTTCGTCACGTAGGCGGCCAGGGCCGGTTGCTCCAGCTTCACGTAGTCACGATTGAGGTCGATTCCCCAGGCGTTGCCCCGGGAGCCTCTTTCCGAGGCTTCGTATCCGTCGGGGTTCACCTGAGGGGCCACGATGACCGTGACCTTGTCCAACAGGCTGTTGGCATAGGTACCCGGCATCGCAAAATCACGCATGAGGATGAGGAGGCCCTCCCTGAACGTTCGCTCGCCCCCGTGAACGTTTGCAGCCAGGAGGACGATGGGACGGCCCAACGCCCACGCTTCCCAGGGCTCGCTCACGAGAGGTTTGCTGAAGATCGCGTACGGAAGGTCCCGGCCTTCCCACGTCTTCCCATAACTCCCCAGGCGCATGTCCATGGACACGGCGCTCAAGGACTCGAGATAGGCCCACATGTCCAAGTGGTTGGTCGTCACCTGAAAGCCGGCCTCCTCCGCGGTCGTTTGAGGGAATCCATCTGCCCGGGGCGTCCAAGCCTCCTGAGCCTCCAGAGATCCTTGGAGGCCGCCCAGAACCAGGGCGCAAACCAATCCAGTCGCAAAAAACCGAGAAAAGGCGGGAATCGAATTCAGTCTCATGGTTACCTCTCGTGTGAGAAACGGTCGGCGGATCGTAGGCGGGCGACTTGAGGCTCGCAAGGATCCCTCCCCTCCCCCTGGCGGCTTGGACCGGCCCCGCCCATCCTATTCCTGCGTTCAATCCGACCTCGAGTCCCGGCGGCGCCAGGAGGTTACCATGCGAAACTGGCCCATGATCCTCCCCTTCTTCTTGATCCTTTGCCTCTCCCCCCCTGGAGGGGTGCAAGGCCTCCAGGATTGGGATTCGGTTGAAATCCAAGTCAGCCCGATCCGGGGCGGGGTCAATTTCGTCACAGCGGCCGGAGGTAACCTGGCAGCTTTTGTCGGACCGGACGGTGTCCTCGTCGTCGACGCGGATTACGCCGAAATGTCAGACCGCCTCATCTCGACCGTGAAAGAACTGGCTGGCTCGGACACGGGAATCCGTTTCCTGGTGAACACCCATTGGCATTTCGACCACACCAGCGGGAACGAGGCCTTCGCCGCAGCCGGGGCGACCATCATCGCCCACGAAGGCGTGGCCAGACTCCTCTCGGCCGACCAGGTCATGGCGGCGGTGGGCGGCCGTGAGGTGCCAGCGGCCCCGGAGTCGGCTCGCCCTTCGATTACCTTCAACGACCGCATGAACCTGACCCTGAATGGGGACGTCATCCACATGGTTCACATGCCCGATGCTCACAGCAACGGAGACGTCATCGTCCACTTCCGGGATGCCGATGTGATCCACATGGGCGACCTTTTCTTCAACGGCCGATACCCTTTCATCGACGTCGACCAGGGGGGGAACATCTCGGGGATGATCCAGGCCGTGGAGGAGGTCCTCGACCATTCCCTGGAGTCGACGGTCTTTATCCCCGGGCATGGCCCCCTGGCGGATCGAGACAATCTCCTGGCCTACAGAGAAATGCTCACCACGGTCCGGGATCGCGTGCGGGCGCTGCTGGATGCGGGAATGAGCCGAGATGAGGTCATCGCCGAGAAGCCAACGGAGGACCTGGATGAGATATGGGGTTCCGGCCTGACAGGGGATCGGCTGGTAGGACTGGTATTCGACGGTATGAGCCGGGGCGGGTAGGAAGCTTGGAACCGGATCAAGAGCCTGGCGAGTTAGAGAGGCAAAGGAGACAGTACCGGCATGTTCACTACTGAGATTCCTTCGAGTCCCTGGACCAGGCTCATCCTCCCTACGGCCTTCATCCTCGTGGGGACGTCGGCGTGCACACCCGACCTCCCCCCGATGGATGCCGAAGTGCATCGCTCCGAAATCGAAGACTGGCAGGTGAGGAGGGTGGAAGGGCTGAAAGCTCCGGACGGTTGGCTATCGGTGATCGGCCTGGATTGGCTGAACCCAGGGGAAAACACGGTCGGAGCTGATTCTTCCAATGCTGTGATATTCCCCTCGGTGCCTGGCGTCCCGCCTCGCGTCGGATCCTTCTTCCTGGAAGGCGAGGTCGTCCAGATGGAGGTCGAGCCGGGAGTCCCGGTCACCCACGACGGAGAACAAGTATCCAGTCTCGTTCTCTATCCGGGAGAGGGGGGACGCCCACCCACGGCCCGCCTGGCATCCCTCCGGTGGCAGGTCATCCAAAGGCAAGACCTCATCGGCATCCGTCTCCGGGACACCGCCCACCCAGCCATCGCGGAGTTCGAAGGGATCACCATGTTTCCGGTGAGTCTGGATTGGCGGATCCCCGCTACCTTCGACTCGTACGATCCCCCCCGGATCCTCGAGGTTCCCAACGTCCTTGGGCAGATATCCGAACAACCGTCCCCCGGCGCGGTCGTGTTCCGGATTGGCGGTGAGCGGTTTCGGTTGGACGTGACCGGGGACCCGGAGGGTCAGTCATTATCGGTGGTGTTCGGGGATGAGACCAACGGTTTGGAAACGTACGGAGGTGGCCGGTTCCTAACCGTCCCGGCACCGGACGAAGAGGGTCGGCTCTTCATCGATTTCAACCGATCCTACAACCCGCCGTGCGTGTTTACGGCGTTCGCGACCTGCCCCCTACCTCCGCCTCAGAACAAGCTCCCGGTCCGGATCGAGGCCGGGGAAATGACAGGTCATTGACCGGAATCGGTTCCCGGGTGAAGCACACTCCGAATCATCTCCACCGCCCGAGGCTCGTCCCAGTCCCTCGGGCCTCTGATCCTTTCCACAACCCGGCCGTCCCGATCCAGGACGAAGGACTCGGGGACACCCGATGCTTGGTAGGTGGTGGAGATCTCTCCCTCAGGGTCATGGAGAATCGTGAAGGTCAGGCCTAAAGAGTCTGCAAAAGCCCTGAGCTTTCCTCCCACAGGATTCTGCGGGTCGGCGTCCGGCGGCGCCCGGTCGATGCTCACTGCGACAATCCGGAAGTCCTCATCTTGGACCTCGTCATAGAGCCGTTGCATCGACGGCATCTCTTCCTTGCAAGGCGTGCACCAGGTCGCCCAGATGTTCAGCAGGAGGACGCTCCCTCGATAATCCTCCAACGACTTCGGGTTCCCCTGAAGATCGACGAGAGCGAAGTCCGGCGCCGGCCCGCCCACTTCAATCGGTGCCAGGGTCTCCCGGGAAAGCCACGCAATCAATACGACCAGGCCCAAGCCGAGGCCGGCGCCCAGATACGGAAAGGATCTTTTCAAGGTCAGCATGTTGGACTCACCCGATCGCTAATAACCCTCCAACACGAGGGAGACCCCTGACGCCGATCTCTGCTGATAGGTGTCTTTCGCCGCGACCTGTTCCACGGTGGCGCTATAGTTCGAGGCCTGTTCTATGTTCGGGATCAGGATCTCCGCAACGATGCTACCGGTTGGGAGAGTCCCGGCCACGATCACCCGCTTCGACGCACCTACCGAAGACATATAGAACTCCGAGTAGGCCGATTTGACCGAGTCGATCTGACCCCCGGAAATCGCGAACATGATCCCGCCATCATCGGCGTTCGGGGTGGTGAGGCGCACTTTCAGCCACCCGGCCACCGGGTCCTTGGAGGGATCGGGGCCCGACGGGCCGGAGTCTCCACAGCTCAGGGCGAAACCACCGGTCAAAACCAGGAGTGCCACCAGAACGCGCCTCATGGCCCACCTCCCGATCCCTTTGCTGCACTGTCCCGAACGAGCTGGGCAAGGAAATCGCCGAGGTTGTACACGCCGTCTCCATTCCCCTGGAGGTCCAGGAACCGTTGCTGTAGATCGTCAAGGCACGGCGTTCCGAGCAGCTGGTCGGCCGCACACTCCGTCTGTACCGCCGGAGCGGTGAGGGTGAAGGTGTCGGTGAGAACCGCCTGGCCACCGTTGGTGCTTTCCACCGTGATCGTGCCCGAGTAGGTCCCAAGGGTCAACCCGGAGGGATTACGGGTCCACCGGAGGACCCCGTCACCCGACCCGTTCCCGGCCGTGAACGTCAACCAGGGTGAATCGGAGACCGCCGTCCACTGGTCCCCCCCATCGCCCGCGATGAGGACCCTGGCCGAGTCATGCACCAGCTCGATGCTTCCGGCCAGGGCGTTGCCCCCCCGGACGGTCGGGTCGAGGCCCACCGGCGGGGAGTTCATGATCAAGCTGTCGACGATCGACGTTGGCGTCCCGTCGGCTCCCACAGACGACACTAGAATCGTATCGACGTGCACGCCCTCCTCGAGTCCAGTCGGATCCTTGGTCCATTCAAGCATCCCGCTCCCCTGGGCGCTTGGAGTTGTAATGGTCAACCAGTGGGAACCACCGTGCGTGGCCTCCCATGTCGCCAGACTGGCATTGGTCCCCGTGATCCCCACCGACGCGGTCTCCTGGACGGGGGTGGCGCTTCCCACCGCGAAGGTATGGGTTCGGCTGCCTGGATCCACCGTCATTTGCCTGGGAGCCAGAACCACCATGGTGTCCACCACTTCCGTCGGGCTGTCGATGGCGCCGTCGGCCGAGACCCGGATGGTGCCGACGTAGGTCCCCTTCCCCATCCCCGTGAGATCCCTCGTCCACCTGAGCCTGGCGGTTCCGGAGCCCGTGGGAGTGGAAAGCGAGATCCAGGATGTCTCCGTAGTCGCGGTCCAATCAGCACCGGCGGAGTTGACCCCTGTGAGGATCACCGAGGCCGAATCGGGGACCGTGTCGGGGTTTCCTATGAGCTCCGACCCCTCTCTCCCGGTCGGAAGGACGGCCAGGGTCAGGGGCCGGTTGAGAGAGAGAGTAAACATCCCCCTCCCGTGGGTGGCCGCCAAAAGGACCCCCGTGCTCGCGTTATAGGCCAGGTCGAAGACTGCCACGTTCGGGAAACCGTCCTTCATGGCCGTCCAGGTTACCCCGCCGTCGTTCGTCACGAAGACGCCCAGGTCGGTCCCGATGAAGAGAGTGTTGGCCTCGGCCGGATCCAGAACGATGGCGTTCACCGGGATGTCGGGGAGGTCGCCGCTGATGTCCTCCCACGTTCGCCCGGCGTCCGAGCTACGGAAGACATGCCCGGACTGAAACCCCGAAACGGTCAAAAAGACCTTCTGCCAATCGGTTGGATCGACAGCCATATCCCTGATGTACCGATTCGGAATGCCAAGGGTGATCTGGCTCCACAACTCCCCCCCATTCTCCGTACGATGCACACCACCGGTGCTCGTGCCCATGTAGACGACCATGGGATCCGAAGCAGCCGGGGCGATCGCCGAAATGCGTCCGTTGAAGGGCTCGCTGATCGAAGTCCAACTCTCTGCCCGGTCGTCGGTTCGGTACAGCCTCACCGTTCCGAAGTAGAGCCGGTCAGGATTCACGGGGTCCATCACGAGAGGTGGGATGAAGAGGGCATTTTCCGTTACGTCGATCCCGTTCACCTTTCGGACGAAAGAACCCCCGTCTGAGCGTCGCGGCCCGCTGAAGGTGGATTCGGTATTCCACTGGGTTTCCCCGTACCGGATGGCGGGATTCTGGGGATTGATGGCCGTGAATCCGCCGTCACCCCCTAAGACGCGTGCGTACTCATCGGTCCCTTGAGACTCCAGGGTACCGTTGTCCTGGGTCCCCCCCATGGCCACCGCGGCTTCCCAGGGATGGAGGGAAACCCCCGGATAGAACTGCGTGAGGACCAGGTTGGTGTTCAACGACGTCCATGATCCCCCTCCGTCCGTGGATCGGAAAACCCCTCCGTCATTCCCGACGTAGACCGTGCCGGGATCTTGAGGATCGAAGGTGATCAAATGTTGGTCGACGTGGATGCCGCGCCGAACATCGGAAAAGGAGAGTCCACCGTTGATAGACCTGTACAACGACACCCCACCGAAATAAACCACATTGGGATCGGCCGGGGACACGGCGATGGTCATGTTGTACCAGCATTGCGTTCCGCAGCTCGCGCCGTTAGCTCCGAGTTGGATCCAACTGGCTCCACCGTTCGTAGACTTCCAGATCCCCAACAGATTCGATTCGCTTCGGTGTTGAATGCTGGCAAGAATGGTCTCGGGCGACGACGGTGCCAGAGCCAGGTTGATCCGCGACACGTTCTCCGTAGGAAATCCCTCGGCAATCTCCACCCAGGTCACCCCTCCGTCCGTGCTCTTGAATACACCCGTGGAACGGATGGCGGCATAAAGGACCTGGGTATCCGACGGGTTCCTCACCAGATCCGTGGCCGTACCGCCGAGCACCAGGTCCCACATGGCCCCTCCATCCGCAGAACGAAAGAGCCCAAGGGTGGTTGCGGCCAGGACGGTGGTCGTCTCTACCACCCCCGCTGTGCTGGGATCGACGTCGACTCTCGAGATTTTCGCGTTCGTAAAATCGTCCCCGGTGAAAACCGAGGCCCCGAGCTGAGTCCAGGTTTCTCCCCCGTCCTCCGAACGTAGGACTCCGCATCCATAGTATGAGTCGCTGGAGAAATGCTGCTCGCCCGTGCCTGCGTAGATGATCTCGGGATTGACCGGATCGATCGCGATGGATCCCATGGCCAGTGAGCACTGCTCGTCTGTTTTGGGAGTCCAGGTCATTCCACCATCCGTGCTCTTCCAGACCCCTCCCTGAGCCCCTCCGACGTAGATGATGTCGGAGCTGGTTGGGTGGACCGCAATAGCCGTGAGGCGCCCAGTCGACGTGCCGGAACTCGGAATCCGCTGGGGACCCAAAGGAGCCCAAGACGTACCCTGGATGGGCGGCGGCGCAGCAGAGACGCCCATTGGTCTTACGCCCAGCTGAAAGCGGGCTCTCTGCAGCGCTCCCCTGGGAATCTCGTTGAAGGGGTAGGCCCGCTGCTCATAGAAATATTCCCACCTCAATCTCGGGGTGTCGGGAGGCTCCTCAGCCTGCGAGGAGGAGGGAGTCGGGGTCAGGAACAGGAAGGAAATGGCCCCGAACCACCACAGGCCCCGGTGGCGTCCAGTCATTCGGTCCCCCTGGTCAGGGTGAACGCAACCGGCTCACTGGTTCCCGCTTTCGTGGTCACGATAATGGAGTACTCTCCTGGTTCGATAATCTGTGGCGGGGCCTCTCCTTTGCTGGGGAACTCCTTCGGTACCCAGAAACGGATCCTCGTCCCCCCGTCCGAGGCCTCGAGGTCTTCGACTGGGATACCCCCGAAGGTGACGATATTGCCCTCTTCCTCGAACCCGGTCCCTTCAACGGTGACTTGGATAGGATAGGCCTCACCGGCTCGGCCGGAGGAGGGGAAAACGCTGGCGATAACTGGACCCGTGCCCATCTCGGTTCCCGATTTGGGAGAGGGACTCCCGGCGCAAGCCAGGACCACTGATGCGATTAGGGCAGCTGAGACTCGTTGGCCGAGTCGATGAAGGTTCAACACGTCCGATCCGTTCAGATGGGGAAGAAGAGTTCCGTCGGGTTGGGAAAGATAGAGGAATCCACCCGGTCTCGGCTACGGGTTTTTCCTGAGCCTATGCCCCTTCCCGCCTACCGAGGGCGAACACCAAGGGAGGCCCACGAGACCCCTCGGCCCTGTGCGGATAGCTGGCCTGGTGGCCTAGTCCTCGTTGGCCCCGTTCCAGATCAAAATCTCCGGGTAGAACTCCGGCCATGCGAACCAGAACGCCACAAAAGCTTCTGGCTTAGGTAGGAGTCGGTGGCCAGCCAGTGGACCCTCGGTGGCAAGGCCGTCCACCCTCCAATGAGATCCCGTCTGATCGTCGGTGATCCGACCGCTGGACACCGCGAAGGTCAAAATCTCGGTGTTCACCCAGGGTTCGAAAGCCATGGCAGCCTCCCTGGATCGATCCCAAAAGACCACGATCTCGTCCCCGTCGAGTTCGACGGCAACAGACGCCACCGGCCCCTCTTCATCCAGGATGCCGAATGGAAAGGCCAGCCCACCCGTGCCCAAAGGGATGCCCAGGACCCTCTCTTTGGGCGGGCGCCTCGGATCGATGTCGGTCGGGAAAAAAGTATTGGTGCTGTTCAAGGCATCGTAGCCTCCATACGGGTAGACGGTGTAGTCCCGACTGGAGCCCGTGTTCTCGGAGACCACCAAGGTCTCCGGATGAAGGGTCGTCCACCCGCCCCAGGTCATCTCGAAGATCGGTATCATGGGGAGATCGGTCCCGTCACGAGGGCCGCAACGGGCCCCTCTTAGCATTTGAGGCCAGAGGGATTCCTCCCGGTTCCGGTCGTACATGATGAGGTTGTTTCGGTAAAGGAGGCCCGAGACTCCTAACTCGGCCCCGGCGGCCGGTGTGCGGTCGAAAGCCAGGGAGGACCCCGTCAGGGGGCAGTGGGTGATTGCCATGGCTGGGCCATAGCCATCCAGATTCACGATTTCATGCCACCAAAGAATGTTCAGAGGGATGGCGATGGGCCCGGCATCGAGAACCAACCCGACGACCCGATCATCATCGTCCAGGTACCCCGTCCCCGGATCCCCCGCTCTGACCAATGGGGGGTTCGTCAGGGCAGGGATGCCGTCTTTCCCTGGTCCCCCTCCGAAGATCAGGTTCTCGGGGATGCTGCAGGAGGATTCGGCGCCAGGGGGGGTGTCGACCCCCCCGGGGCTCGTCGAATCGTCCGCGCAAGCCGACATCACGAGGAACGCGAAGAGGCCCGTGAGGGTCCGGATACCTTGGATTCGTCTTCGCTCCATGTCCCATCACCTTTGGCAGCAGAGGTTCTTCTTGAGAACCCGGCGGAGCCTGGAACGGTTCCGGGGGGAGCCCTGGCTCCCTCTTGCCGCCTCCTCACGGGACGGTGAGATTCTTTGGCCGGTAAACACTCCGGTACCGGTTACCGCACCGGCCCGTTGTAGCTCCGTGCGGGACTTCCCGCGGCAGTCTGCTGAACCGAGGGCATCGACGACCACATGAGTCCTGAAAAAGGAATGAGAGGCGGGCGGTGACGACCTCAACTGAGGACGGGCTTGAGGTCGTATCGGTCGAACATGGCGGTGTCCGGGAGACATTTGCCACGGCCATCCCCACCGGGTCGGCGGACCCCCAAGTCCTTCTTGATCGGGCCCGTCGGGTATTGGAG
>JABDNZ010000104.1 GCA_013043565.1 Gemmatimonadota bacterium
CTTTTCGAGTGGATCGAAGTGTTGTCAGGATAGCATTCCAGCAGGATGCGGGCCACCGCAAATCTGCTGTTTCTCCGCGATCGAGGTGGCCGTTTCTGCTTCCGGTTGGCCCGCTGTCTCCCCTCCCTGGACGCTCAGCCGTCCATCATCTCCCTGATCTGATCGTCCCGCCCCGTGATCTCCCAACGGATGAGGGACATGGGGATCAACCCGGACGCTTCCATCTCGTCCATGAAGCGCTTGATGCTGTAGTCCTCACCGAGATCGGCCTTCCGCTCGGCCATGAACTCTTCGATCTGGTGTTTCCCTCCCAAGTAGCTTGCCCCGTAATACGGTTGTTGCAGGTAGAAATACTGTTCTCCCAGCACCGTATTGCTGTCCTCTGGCATGTATCCTCTTGGTGTTCCTTCGGCGGCGAACTTCGCCGCGTCCTCCATCAGGAACTCGTTGGCGTGGAGGAGAAGCCCGGAGATGCCTCTGGCGGCTCTTTGGGCGATGAGGATGTAGATCAGCTCTCTCGACCTCGGGTTATCGTCGAAAAGCCCGGCATTCATCATCCACTCCTCCATCCCCGTTGCCATGCCTTCGGCCCGGCTATCCCAGATGTTGTAGAGGGTTGGGGTGGCCCGGATGGGGCTGGGATGGGGGTCCTCGGCCATCATGGCCAGGTCGAACCAGTGGTGACCGTGGGTTCTCATGGTCAGGGGATCGCGGTAGCTCACCTCGGAGAAGAACCCCCGGAGCTCGTCCTCGGACTGGACCGGCTGGAAGCTGCCGATTCGCTCCCTGAGGGACGGGGCCAGATAATCCCGGTCGCTGATGATCTGGTTGTCCACCAGGAAAGCGACGTAGTCGTCTACGGCTTGGTTGAAGAGGCGATCGTAGTCCGCGGCTGTCGAGATTCTGTCTTGTCTGGGAAGATTCCGGTTCCGGTGCTCTTCAAGGGCCAATGCCGCATGGGAGCGGGCCAGCTCCCGCCGGTGAATCGCCAAGAGCTCCGCCCACGTGTAAGGGACCAGGTGGACGTTCTTCAGATACCAGTTGTAGTTCTCGATTCCGACCCCTGACGGACCGGTCTTGGACGGGGCTTCGTTCTCCAACCAAGCAAGAAACTCCTCCGTGGCCTGAGTCGCGGCTTCAAGGGCTCCATCCAAATCGGCGCTGGATCCTTCCAACGAAGCAGCGTAGGAGGTGAGGTCCCGAATCTGCCCCTCCATGCTCCGGATCCCGCCCTGCCAGAGGTCTCTCCCGTCCCCCACCAGATTGGCCCGGGCTTGGTCGAGGAGGGCTGGGATCGTGCCAAAACGGGCCGCCAACTCGGCGGCGTCCTCGGTGGACAATGGGTAGTCGTAGGTCCAGGTGTCGATCCAGCCATGAACCACCGGACCCTCATGGGCCGGCACGTCGCTCTGGGCTGTGAAGATCATCATGTAGAACGCGGGGTTTCGGGCCCACGGCTGCGTTACCCGATGATCGAAGTCCAGCCCATTCATCTCGGTCCGAATGACGTGGGCGTCGATTTGTTCAGTCACCGACCAGCCCGTGGTGTCGAAGGCCGCCAGGCGCGCCTGCCAATCCGCCAGTTCCCCGTGTTGGGCGACCATGGCTTCGGCCGAGTAGTCAGGGACGCCATCCACATACTTGGGTGCTTGGAACCCCCGCCATTCCTCGAAGAAGGTGACGAGGTCGGCGTGAGTGGTGCCCGGGACGCGGTCCGTTTGGTCCGCTCCTGCCGAAGAGTCGCTGGTTGAGCCGGCCTCAGGGCTGCAGCCGGCGGTAAGGAGAGTGCCAACCAGCAGGCAGATCAGAGTGGTGGAGACTACCTTTGGGCGAACCTGAACGTGCGACATCGGTCAATTCCTCCAGATAAGAGCGTCTTGGCGCCGACCTTCAAACTCTGATCCCGTTTGGAAGGCATAGTCTAGTGCACGATTGTCTCCCCGGCCAACCACTCATGGGTTTGGGGGAGACAGGGAGTAATGTCCCCATCCCTCGGTCCTGATAGGCCCAGCCCAAAGCTCAGGAAGCTTGCAGTTAAACTGTGAGCCGGGCACATTGAGAGTTCCCCTTGGGGGAGATGGGCCAGACGTTGAAACTGGAGGGGCTGAACCGCCTGTTTGCCCTTCCCTTAAAAGGCGTCAATGCGAAACGCACCGCCAAGTTTCGATGGCGAGAGACTAGAGGTCCTGAGATCCGGTCTTCGGATCGTTGCATTGCGTTCCCTGGGCGACCTCGAAGCGGCCGAAGAGGCTGCTCAGGAAACCCTCGTCAGGGGCCTGGAAGCTTTAGAGCAAGGTCGGCTGGAAAACCCTCAGAATCCGGGGGCTTATTTCCGGGGGATTCTCCGACACGTAATCGCTGATACCATCCGGCAGCAAAGACGGACCGTTTCTCTGGAAGCGGTCCCGGAAATCCCTGTTTCGAATCCCTCTTCCGACGCACTCCAGCATCTGATCTCTGGGGAACAGAGGGAGGCCGTCGCTCACGGCATGGCCGAACTCTCTCCTCGAGCTCGTGAGTGTCTACGGCTTTGTTTCTTCCACGGACTGCCGCCACGGGAGGTCGCAGTTCGGTTGGGGGAGCCGGCATCCCGAATTCGGAAGAGGCGCTCGAGGGCTTTGAGACAGATGGGGGAGATCCTCCTGAGAACCGAAGGGCCCCCAAAGGGTCACGAAATCACAAGAACGGATACTAGAGAGGCGAGGGAGAGTGAGCCGGCAGAGGCCAAGGAGCCAGGGAGGAAGATTGAGACCAGATCTGACCTGTGAGAGGGTTGCCGACAAAGGCCTGGTGGAGCGGTATGTGTCCGACACCCTCCCTGAGGATGAGCTAGAGCCCTTCGAGGCCCATCTCATCGAATGCCGGATGTGCCAGGATGAGGTGGTGCAGGCGGTAGCCGTCCGGGAGGGCCTCGGAGCGTTGGGAGAGGAGGGGCCCGGGCGGGAATCCTCAACCGCTGAACCCATGGTCCAGTCCCGCTCTCGACGGAAGGTGACTTCGCCCAAGGTCTGGGTCCCGGTTGCGTCAGCTGCGGTCGTGGCCGGTTTGGTCTTCTTCGGGCCGGACCGGGTGCCCGAGGCCATTTCCGACCTGGGTCGAGTCGGCCAACCTCCTATTTACCTGGGAGTACCGGTACGCCAGGAAGCGGCAGCCGCGGAGTCCCTTTTCGACACAGCCATGCGCAGCTACATGGCCGACGAGTTCTTCGATGCTGCGGTCGGCCTTCGGCAGGCGCTGGATGCCGGTGCTGATCCGATACCAGCCCAGTTCTTCCGTGGTGCCAGTCTTCTGATGCTGGATCGGCCCCAAGAAGCCGCCGAGGCTTTCGGGGTGATCATCTCCTTGGGCCGGTCCCCGTACGTGGCGGAGGCCCACTACTACCGTGCCAAGTCCCTCCTCCGCCTGGGGGATGTGG
>JABDNZ010000368.1 GCA_013043565.1 Gemmatimonadota bacterium
CTCGGCTTCGGGTGAAAAGGGCGGCTGTCTATCGAACGCCGGGGGGGACGGGATAGCCATGGGTTCTGGAGCGTTCACGAGTCTGGCGGTCCTTCCTGGGTCAGGTCGACAGGTCAGGCCTCGTCCATAATCTGGCGGAGGAGCTGAAAGTCGTCCCACGTAGCCGGGGTCCAACCGGGGTTCCTGAGCAAGGCCGCCGGGTGGTAGGTCACCACCAGGGGCACTCCCTGGTAACTATACACTTCTCCCCTGAGTCTCCCCAGGGGTGATGCTTCGCCGGTGAGAAATTGGGCCGAAAAGGTTCCGACTGCCAGGATGGCCTCGGGGTGGATGATCTCGATCTGCCGCCGAAGGAAGGGCGTGCATGCCTCGATCTCCGCGGGAAGAGGGTTCCGGTTTCCCGGCGGCCGGCATTTCAGGACGTTGCAGATATAGGCCGATGACTCGCGACTGAGGTCGACTGCCGCCAGAAGCAAATCGAGCAGTTTCCCGGCAGGCCCCACAAAAGCCAGTCCGGTTCGGTCCTCATGGGCCCCTGGCGCCTCCCCAACGACCATCAGGCGAGCCTGGGGGTTCCCATCGGAAAAAACGACTTTGGTTCGGGTGCCGGCCAGTGCGCACTTCTGGCAGGATAAAGCCTGGGAGCGAAGAGCGTCGTAACCCCCGGGAGTCGAGCTGGGCCCTTTGCCAGGGTCGTTCCCACCCTCCGGGATATCGGTCAGAGCGAGGGCCTCTTGGCGGGTCAGCTCTCCAAGGAACACGTCCGGTCCGCCGAGTTCGCCCTGCTGGCGAAGATATCGGGCCACCTGGCCGGGGAGGGGTCGGTTGGTGGTCACACTCCGCCCTGGAGGAAACGAGTGAGCCTGTCCAGGAGCTTTTCGGCCACCTCTTCCTTCGGCAGGATCGGGAGCTCTTCCATACCACCGGACCTGTCCAGAATCGTGACCCGGTTGGTGTCCACTTCGAACCCCGAGCCTTCCTCGGTCGCGCTGTTGGCGGCGATCAGGTGAAAGCCCTTCTCTTTCAACTTCTTCCTGGCATTTGGAAGGAGGTCTTCCGTCTCCAGCGCGAACCCCAGCGCCACCGCTCCCGTTTTCCGTCCCTCCATCGTAGACAAGGCGATGTCGGCGGTGGGGTCCAGGCGCACCTCCATGCCCTCCCCTTTTCGGGACCGCTTCAGCTTCTGGTCGTTGGCGTCGGCCGGTTTGAAATCCGATACGGCCGCAGCGAAGACCAACACGTCGGCGTCCGGGAGGACCGAGAGAACCTCCCCCTTCATCTCCTCCCCCGTTTCCACACGAACGACCTCGACCCCGGCAGGATCCTGGAGCGCGGTGGGCCCGGTCACCAGCCGCACCGAAGCGCCGCGGCGCCAGGCTGCGGAAGCCAGGGCAAAACCCATTCGGCCGGAGGACCGATTGCCCAAGAAACGCACTGGATCCAGGGGTTCCCTCGTCGGTCCTGCCGTCACCACGACCGCCCTCCCCTCCCAAGCCGAGTCGGTACCCAGGGCTCTTCCCACATGCTGGACGATTTCCTCCGGCTCCAGCATCCGCCCGTGGCCGGTCCCCTCCCCCACCGCCAGCGGCCCCTGCCCCGGACCGGAAACCTTATAGCCCAAGCTGTCCTGCACATGTCGAAGATTGGCCTGGGTCTGGGGATGACTGAACATCCGCTCGTTCATGGCGGGGCACAGGATGACCGGCGCTCTTGTGACCAGAAGGGTGGTGGAAAGTAGATCCTGTGCTGCCCCCTGGGCGGCTCTCGAGAGAAAATTCGCGGTGGCCGGGGCCACGACCAGCGCTTCGGCCTCCATGCCCAGGCGTATGTGGGCCGCAGGGCCCGAGCCCGAGAACATGTCGGTGAAGACCTCCCGCCCCGTGACCCCCTGGAAGGATAGAGGCTGCACGAAACGCTGGGCACCAGCAGTCATAACGACATCGACCCGGGTCCCCAATCGAGTGAGGTCCCGGGCCACCTGAACGGACTTATACGCTGCGATCCCGCCGGTGACGCCCAGGATCACCCTCCGCCCCTCCCAAGGGCGCCTAGGATGAAGAACCCGGACGCTCACCTCAATCTACTCCTCTCGCCGGCGCCGCTTCACCAAACGGAACTCGATCTGCCCGGACGTCAGGGCCTCCAGAGCTCGGGTCGTCAGCTTCTTCTGCTGGCCCAGAGGAAGTGTCTCCCTGGGAAGGAGATTCAGCTCACGAGCATACCGGGCCGCCACCAACACTCCCAGATACTTGGAGTGTGTGCTCTCAGCGACCTCGTCTGGTGTGAAAACGCGCATAGTCGAACGTTCCTTTAGTTGTCTTTTAGTTGTCTATTACCAGTTGTTCCTGTTGAAGGAGCCCTTTGATCCCCTCCAAAAGCTCTCTTGCGTCTTCCAGCCTCCCGGATGGCCCTTCGGGAGGTGCCCCGCCCCCTCTGGCCAGCTCTCGAACCTCCGAGACGGCCTGCTCCAGGTCCTCATTGATGACGAAGAAGTCGAAGGCAGCCGCCGCTTCCAGCTCGTGAAGAGCCGTGTTCAAGCGACGGCGAAGCGTTGCTTCTTTTTCGGTCCCCCGGCCTGTGAGACGGCGAAAGAGGGACTCCACCGATGGTGGTAAGATAAATAGAAGGAGCGCTTCGGGAACCGCCTCCCGGATCTGGAGGGCTCCCTGGACGTCGATATCCAGGACGACATGGCGGCCACCACGGCCGGCGCGGAGGAGGCTCTCCTTGGGCGTTCCGTAGAAATCGCCGTGGACTTCGGCCCACTCGGCGAACCCTCCATCCTCCACCATGGCCAGGAACTCCGCTTCCGAGAGGAACCAGTAATCAACGCCATGGACCTCCCCCCTCCTGGGTTCCCGGGTGGTGGCAGAAACGGAAAAGGCGAAGTCCTCCTCCGTTTCCACCAAAGCCCGGGCGATCGTGGTCTTTCCCACACCACTGGGGGCGGACAACACCACCGGCCATGCCGTCGGAGGCGCGCCACTCACTCGACGTTCTCCAGCTGCTCTCTGAGCCGTTCGATTTCCTCCCGAATGGCTACGGAAGCATGTCCGATCTCCAGGTTGTTGGCCTTGGAGGCGATGGTGTTGGCTTCCCTGTGCATCTCCTGGACCAGGAAACCGAGACGCTTCCCAACGGAGCCCCCGTCGTTGTTGTCCAGCGTTTCCCTGAAGGCCACCAGGTGGGCCCGGAACCGGACCAGCTCCTCGTTGATGTCCCAGCGCTCTGCCAGATACGCGATCTCCTTGGCGAGGCGATCCTCGTCCACCTCGTCGAGCCGGCTCAGTTCCTCAATGGCCCCCCGGAGCCGGTCCCGCTCGGCCAGCAGTCTTCCTGGAGCCAGGCCCTCGATCAGGTCCAACTCCTCGCCCATGGCCTCCAACCGACCGGATAAGTCCTCCAGCAGCCGTTGTCCTTCGTCCTCCCTTGTGGCCTGGGCGGCTCGGGCGGCTTCTTCCACCAGTTCCCGAAGCATCGCCTTGTCCAGCTCCTCATCCGCCTCCGGCTGCTCCGGAACCTTCAACAGGTCACCAAAGCGCAGGAGCGCCTCAACCTTCGGCTCGCCCGACAACCCCAGCTCCTCCTTCAGGCCGGCCAGGAGGCCGCCAAAATGCCTGGCCCGCTCCAGGTCCAACTCCGGGAGGACCTCTGAGCTCGGTGCCCGCTGACGCTCCAGGACGAGCGTGAGGTTCACGTGGCCTCGAAAGAAAAAGCCCTTGAGCCACGTTTGGATGTCCGACTCGTATCGGTCGAACCCGGACGGCGTCCGAAGGTGAGCGTTGAAGAACCGGTGGTTCACCGTTTTCACTGTGACACGGAGCTCGCCTTGTGGCGTTTCTCGGCTGGCCTCACCGAACCCGGTCATGCTCCGGATCATATCCAGCTCCTTTTGATCATCATCAAAGCTCTCGGCCCTAGTTCCAGAGGGTCCAACGGACCCCGTATTGGGACCGAGTGGCAGGAAGAATCCTGCCCGGGTAATCCTGGTTCTGGTCCCGCACCGTGAAGTTCTCCCAGAGGAAATACGCTCTGACGGTGACGATCCTGATTTGGACTCGGACGAACCAGTTCTGGTAGAACGGAACCATGGTCGGGACCGTCCTCGTCTCCTCTTCCTCCCCCACCTGAACGTCCTCGAAGAAGGGCACGGCCATGGGATCCCTGCCCCTGACCCCCAGATCGAACCAGACCTCCAGGTTCCCGGATTCCTTGAAAGTGTCGTGGAAGCTGAGGCTGGCCTGGTAACTCTGCCGGGGCAGGTAGCGCCAGGGGATTTCCTTTTCGGGTACCAGCTCCGGGACTTCCGTGGTGTCGGCCGGAGTTGTCCATACCCCTTCGGCCTGGTCCCACTTCTGCCACCACCCCTCCAGGGAAAAACCCTTTGGATAGAGGGGCAGTCGGGCCGAGACCTCAAAGCCCTTCCTGGATCCGCCGGCTTGAGTGCCCCCACCTCGGTCGGTGGGTAGGCCCAGAATGAAAAGTGAATCGACCTCGGTCTTCAGGAGGGCCCCGGCCAGGGAAAGGCCCCGCCAGTTGAACTGGGCCCCGAAC
>JABDNZ010000386.1 GCA_013043565.1 Gemmatimonadota bacterium
GCCTCAAGGGGGCCAGGTCGTCCACAGCCTGGGCGGCGCAAAGGAGTTCGATGGCCAGCACATATTCGAGGCATTCAACCGATCGCCGGACCTTCCTCGCGGCCGCCAATCCCATGGAAACATGATCTTCCTGGTTTGCGCTGGTCGGGACCGAGTCCACGCTGGCGGGGTGGGCAAGAACTCTCATTTCCGCCAGAAGGTCGGCGGCGGTCACCTGGGCAATCATGAACCCGCTCTCGATTCCTGGGTTTCGGGTCAGGAAGGGAGCATGACCGGAAAGGTCCGGGTTCAGAAGTCGCTCGATTCGGCGTTCGCTGATGGCGGCAAGGTCCGCAAGGGCGATTGCCAGGAAATCCAGGGCTTGGGCCACGATCTGCGCATGGAAGTTCCCGGCGCTGATGACGGCACCGACGTCAGGAAGGACAAGTGGGTTGTCGGTGGTGCTGTTGGCCTCCGTTTGGAGAATCCTCCTGACGTACCGGAAGACCTCACGGGCTGCTCCGTGAACCTGGGGCATGCACCGGACACAGTAGGCGTCCTGGACCCTTGGATCCCCATGACGATGGGACTCCCGGATTTCCGAGTCACCCAGGTGAGCGGTCAAGCGTGCCGCCGAGGTGGCTTGGCCCTCATGGGGTCGTACGGCCTGGGCTTCTGGCCGAAAGGCTTCCGGGGTTCCCTTGAGGCCCTCCAGGGTCATGGCCCCCGCAAGCTCCGCCGATTCCAGGGCCATCACTGCCCGAAGGAAAGCAAGCGTCCCGATGCCGGTGGTGGCTTGGGTCCCATTGATGAGGGCGAGGCCTTCCTTCTCCCGAAGGATAAGGGGCTGGAGGCCCAACTCCTTCAGGACGTCTCCAGTGGGACGCAGGGATCCCTGGTACTCCACCGTCCCCTCCCCGAGGATCGCCAAGGCGATGTGAGCCAACGGGGCTAGATCCCCGGAGGCACCCACCGAGCCATATCCCGGCACGGCGGGGTGCAACCCGGCATTCAGGCACTCTAGCAATCTCTTCACTACAACCAGACGGCATCCTGAATGACCACGGGAGAGAGCATTGGCCCGAAGGACCATGATGGCCCTCACCTCCTCCATGGACAGGAGCTCCCCTACGCCTGCGGAGTGGCTCCTGATGAGGTTCGCCTGGAGAGTTTCCCTTTTGTCGGCGGGAATCACTACCTCCGCCAGACGGCCGAAACCGGTGGTGACGCCATAGATCTGGCCACCTTCGCCCAAAAGAGACTCCACGTAATCCCGGGACCGATTGACTGCGTCCTCCGCCTCATCCGAGAGACGGACCTCCAACTCTCGGTCGTAGGCGACTCTGCCCAGATCCTCCAGGGAAAGATCGGACCCCGTAAGGACCACGGAGTCTCTCGGGACAGGGGGGGGCCTTCCTTTCATTTCACCTCCCATCTGGCATCATTCTCACTCCCGCTGCTAAGATAGGGACGCCCGGCCCGGGCCGCTTCCCCGAGTTGGGATCGCGGGCCGGTCCCAGGTGACGGTGATCGAAAGACCAAACCAAACGAATCAACAATCAGGGAGGATGGAATGCAATTCCGGGTTCCAGCCGCTGTCCTGCTGAGCCTCATGGTCTCCGCATGTGCCCCGGGTGAGCCTTCGGACCAAGAGGCCGTCCAGGAACCGGTTCAGCCCGCCGCCCAAGAGGTGGTGGAAGTGCCCATGCCCTTCCAGCTGACCGCCGACCAGGAAGCAGGAAAGGTCGTCTACGAAACCATGTGTTGGTCCTGCCACGGCAGTGCAGGACGGGGAGACGGACCGGCAGTCCAAGCCGGTGCGGTCGCATCGCCTGGGGATATCACCCAACGGTCTTTTTCGGACGGCGACATTCGGCGTCTCCAGGCCGCTTTTCAGGCTGCCGCAGGAGACCTCAGCCCCGACAATCCTCACATGGCGAATGTTCTGTCCATTGTCGAGATCGAGGACTTCAACCTGGCCGTGGGGTACCTTCCGGCCCTGACCTACCCCAGCGAGCTACCCGGGAGTGCCATCGCAGGCTACACGAATTACATGCTCCGCTGCCAGTCCTGTCATGGACCGACCGGGCAAGGAGACGGTCCCGGCGCTGAGGTTCTTGATCTGGCCCCGGCCAACTTCGCCCAGGACACCCTTCTGGCGGCTCGTGACTTCCAGGCAGCCTTCGACAAGATCCGCTCCGGCGGTGGTGGGGTCCACGGGTCCTCCATGCCGGCCTGGGGGGTAATGTTGAAGGACGGGGACGTCTGGGACCTCGTTGCTTTCATCAGTACTTTCCAGCCTGGCGTCCTCCCCCCGCCCCCTGGAGCCGGGGGGTAGGTTCGGGAACAGGGGCGGCTCTACAGAGGACTGCCGGCTCGTGATCGGATCCAAGGGCGGCCCTTCCGGGCCGCCCTTCTTTTTTTCGTCCCCCGGGGTAACGGTTCGATCTTCGGGACCGTCTCCTTTGCAGCGACCGAAGAACTCGGAGACCACTTGAAGCGTCCTCCTTCGAAGCTAGATCCGGACCCCGTTCTGATCCGGAGCGCCCAGGCCGGCAATCGGAAGGCCCTGCGATCCCTCTTGGAGGAGATCGGTCCGGCTGTTCGGCAATGGGCCCTGGCCTACGAGGGAGACGCAGACGCCGCGGCCGACCTTACTCAGGAGGTCTTCCTGGTCCTTTTGAGGAAGATCGGATCATACCGAGGGGAAGCGAGGTTTCTGACGTGGCTCTTTTCGGTCACTCGGAACCAGGCCCTCGAGGAATGCCGCCGAAAAGCGCGGCAAGAAAGGAAAATGAGGCGCTTGAAGGTCGAAACGGGAAACGAAAGCGGTGCACCGGCCTCGGGCGGGACAACCCTCGATCGGGAAAGGCTCGGTAGGCTGATCCAGGCCTTTGTAGACGAGCTTCCAGCCCGGCAGAGAGAGGTGTTCCAACTCTCGGAACTCCAGTGCCTGACCTCGCCCGAAGTTGGGGAGATCCTGGATCTGGCACCTGCTTCGGTCCGGGCGGCCCTGCTCAAAGCTCGCCGTTCCTTGCGGAGGAAGATCTTGGAGCGGCATCCGGAGTTCGTCGAGGAGTTCCTTCCATGAGATGTTCGGATGCGATGCGTGAGATCCTCGAGGCCGACCAAAAAGCTTTGGCCGGGCAGGGGGAGAGCCGTCTGGCCCGGCACCTCCACCTTTGCCCCAGTTGCAGGTCCATGGCAGATCTCGTGCTCCAAGAGGAGGATCGGCTGGGTGCACAGATGGCCGAAGGGGTGGCGAGCCCCGACCTGGACCGACTCCTCGACGGGGCCCTGGGCGCCGAGGCTAGGGTTGAGAGCGGGTCCCAGGCAGGACAATCCCGATCAACCCGATGGCGCCGACTGAGGCTCGGCCTCGTTCCCGTGGCAGCTGCCGCGGCACTGAGCGTCCTATTCCTCGTGGGCGATCCCCCCCTCCCCGGAGGTTCCTACGTCCCTCCCGAAAGGACGGCAGGCCTGGGCTTGGAAGTTCCCGAAGGCAAAAACGCAATGGTTCTCAGCACCGGCAATCCGGAGATCACAGTCCTCTGGTTCTTTTAATGGAGGTTCAGGAATGAAACGCTTGACAACGGCGCTCTTGTTCACGCTGACCGTGGCCCTGGTTTCCGGTTGTGATGCCTTCGGGACACCGAAGCTCGACGTCAGGACCTTCAACCTCGAACACCGGTCGGGTTATGAGGCAGCCGACCTCATCGAGCCGTACATCTTCGAGGATCGGGAGGGCGCACCCGGAGACATGAACGCGACGATGGAGGCCATCACGGTCCGGGAATCTCGCGACAACCTGGAGAAGATCGGGCGGGTTTTGGAGGAGTTCGACAAACCCATCCCCGGAATTCGGCTCCGTTTTCAACTGATCGAAGCAGATTCCTTCCAGGAGCGGGACCCTGCGATCGCCGACGTTGTTGATGAGTTGGAGAACCTATTCCAATTCGAAGGCTACCGATTGCTCGGTGAGGCCGTCGTCCCTGTTGCCGGAGGGAGCCGGGGAGGACAGAGCTTCTCCCAGAGGTTCCTGGGCGTCAGCAACCCCATCA
>JABDNZ010000391.1 GCA_013043565.1 Gemmatimonadota bacterium
GCGACGGTGACATGGTGAGGGCTTGGGTGGTCTATCCGGAGAGGGCCGACGCCGCGCCGGTGGTCGTGGTGATCCATGAGATCTATGCGCTTACCAACTGGATCCGCGGCGTGGCCGATCAGTTTGCCGCCGAAGGGTTCATCGCCATCGCTCCGGACCTCATTTCCGGCAAGGGCCCGGATGGAGGGGGATCCGAATCGGTGGACCGGCAGGGGGCGGTGGCCCTCATCCGGGGTCTGGACCCCCAGGAGGTGACGCGGAGGTTAAAAAGCACAGCCGCGTACGCCACGGCCCTTCCGGCGGCCACATCCTCCGTGGGGGTGGTCGGGTTTTGCTGGGGCGGAAGCAGCAGCTTCCGCATGGCGACCGAATGGCCCGAGCTGGGTGCGGCCGCGGTGTACTACGGCAGCTCACCGGCCACCAGCACGTTGTCGTCGGTGGCGACCCCCGTCCTGGGGCTCTACGGAGGGAACGACGCCCGGGTGAACGCCACGATTCCGGATGCCCAGGCGGCTTTGGACGAGATGGGGAAGAGCTACGAGGTGAACATCTACGAGGGGGCCGGTCACGGCTTCCTGAGGCAGCAATCCGGCCAGGAAGGCGCAAACATGGCGGCTACCCGGCAAGCATGGCCTCGGACCATCGCCTTCTTCCAGGAACATCTGGGGGGTATGTAGGGCGAACCTACCCGAGGTTCTTGATACGGGGAGGGGGGGCGAGAGGCCCCCTTTCTCATTTCGGCCAGGCGTAGAAGAACTCGATCCCGGTGGGGACGAACACCTTCTCCCTCAGGTAGTAGGACATCCAGATGTCGGCCCGGAAGCTCCGCTCGTGGTCCGAGTCGTACCGCAGCCCAGGGGTGAGGTCGAGGGTCGGGGTGAATCGGTCCCCGCCCGTGTTCCCGGGTCGGATCAGTAAGGTGACACTGCCGCCCAGCTTGGCTCTCCAGACCTCGTCCGAGGGAACCCACGCATACCCCGCCCTGATTCCGAAGGGAAAACCCTCACGGGGATGGGCGAAGGGGAAAGCCGTGAACTCCAGAGCGTGATGCTCCTCGATCCAACGGGTATATCCGATTCCAACCAGGAAGTGTCCACCGAGTGTGACGGAAACGTGGAACTGGTCCCTGGGAACGGACGATTGCCCGTGGAGAGATGCACCTGGGATGGCCAGGGCAGGGATCACTGAGAGGAAAAGCCCCACGACCAGGCCCACTCCCTGGTGGGAAAACGTTCGGCCGGATCCTCTGGTCATTTGCCCTCCTCGTTGGGGTGCCCCCTGGGGGGCACCCCGAACATCACTCCATGGGAGCGGAAAAACCAGAGCAGCGGCTGCTCGACGGTCCCTCAGCCCTCTGCGTCAGGGCCCTTCATGACGGTCAGCGTTTGGCGGTACTCCCGGTCCCCCGCCTTGAGCACCACGGTATAGTCTCCGGGCTCCGCCAAGGGGGCCTGACCCCGGCCGCCGCGTCCGAACATTCCCCCGCCCCCGGTGATGGGCCGGATGGCACGGCTGATAACGCGCATCTCGGGTGTGAAACCGCCGAAGCCACCCTGGCCGCCGGTTGGGAAGTTCTCACCCGGCCGCTCGACCCAGGCTCCCGGGTCTCCCTGGCCTCCGCCTCCGCCTCCGAAGGCCCTCATCATCCTCTGCCGGTCTCCGGAGAGGAAGAGGTTCAACATCCTCTCGAGGTTTTCCCGATCGCTTCCTTCCTCCACCATGGAGTCCACCATTTCCAGGACCCGGGCGTGGGCTGCCACGCTGTCCTGAATCTGCTCTTCGGTCTTGGGCTCCGGCGGTGGAGCCTGGCCTCGGAAGTTCCACTGATACCTATGGATGCCAGGGGTTCCTGGCGAGCTTCCGGAGTGGACCAGGTTCCCGTCACCATCCAGGATCTCGATCTGGACCATGGGGCCTCGAGCCCTGGGCCCGGCCTGACCGCCGCCGGGTGCACCAGGCCTGCCCTGCCTGCCGACCGCTCCCGCAGCCGGCCGCCCCTGGGGCCGCTGTCCCTGGGCCATGGGCGGCGCCTCCGGAAGCGGAAGGTCGGCGTCGGCTCCGATGAGATATCGGATTTCGGCTCCGTATTGAGGCGACTGGGCCTGATAGACCATGTGACCCGTAGACTCGCCACCGATGGGCCGATTCCCGAACTGAAGGCCGGGCTTTGGGCTGAAAAGGTGGACGTCGGCCGCCGCGACCTGGCTCGTCATCTCCTGGAGCGGAGCGACATCGACGATCCAGATGGACCGGCCGTGGGTTCCCGCGATGAGGTCCCGATCTCTGGGATGAATCTTCAAATCGTGGACGGGGACGGTGGGAAGCCCTTCCATGAACTTCTGCCAGTGCCCGCCGAGGTCCATCGAGACGTAGACGCCGACGTCGGTGCCTACGTAGAGGAGGTTCGGGTTCACCGGGTCCTGACGAACCACATGCACGAAGTCCGGCTTACCCGTGGGAAGGTCGCTGGAAATGGACTGAAAGGATTCCCCGGCGTCCGACGTCATATAGACGTAAGGGGTGAAATCGTTGGTTCGATGACCGTCGAAAGCCACGAAGAAGGTGTTGAGGTCGTGGCTCGACGGCTCGATGCGCCGAACCCAGGTCCCCTCCGGCACCCCGGGGAATCGACCGGTCAGCTCCTCCCAATCTTCCCCGTCGTTTTCCGTCATCCAGGTGCGGCCATCGTCCGTTCCCGCATAAAGCACTCCCGCCTGGAGGGGCGACTCGGCCAGGGTCACGATGGTGGCGAAGGTCTCAGCTCCCGTAACGTCCGGTGTAATCCCGCCGGTGGTCTCGGTGCTGATGTAGATCTTCTCCTCGTCGGCGTAGGTGAGATCGCCGGAGATGACCTGGTGCTCTTCGCCTCGGTTCGTGTATTTCACCACCCGGTTCCCAGCGACATAGATCACCGTTGGGTCGTGGGGCGACATGACCAGGGGCGTATTCCAGTTCCACCTCCACGCGTCTTCCCCGATGGCCTCACCGCCCCGGCCGCCTCCGGGTTTTTGGAAGTTCATGCTCTCCCCGGTGATGGTGTTTCTCCGCCCCATGTTCCCGCCCTGGGACTCGGAGTAGACGATCTCGGGATGGTCGGGGTCCTGGAGGGTGAAGAACCCGTCGCCACCGCCCACCGTGGCCCACATGGCGTTGGTGATGGGCCCCTGTGCCCGGCGGCTGGGCCCGCACCAGGATCCATTGTCCTGGAGGCCGCCACACACGGTGTAGGGCATTTCCATTCCGAAGCTGACCTCGTAGAACTGCCCGAGGGCAAAGGTGTTCGGGAAGATGTAGTTCCCCCCCTGGTCGAAGGTGATGCCGATTCCTCCGTCGTTCCCAACGATCATCCGCTCGGGATCGTTGGGGTCCATCCACATTGCGTGGTGGTCTACGTGAATCCCCTGGGCGGCGTTCCCAACCGTTTTTCCGCCGTCATTGGAGACATTGACGGTGGACCAGTAGACCCGATCCGGGTCGGTGGGATGGACCCGAACTTGGGAGTAATAGAAAGGCCGGGAGTTGACGTTGTTCATCTTCTCCCAGCTCATGCCGCCGTCCTTGCTTCGGTACAACCCGTTGGGTGCGGGGTCACCTTCATAGGCCTCCGCCTCGACGTTGGCGTACATGATCCTGGGGTAGCTCCGGGAGATGGCGATGCCGATTCGCCCGAACTCGCCCGTAGGCCATCCGGGGCCCTCCACCCTGGTCCAGGTGTCGCCCCCGTCGGTGGTCTTCCAGAGGGCGCTGCCCGGCCCTCCGCTCTGGAGGAAGTAGGGGCCCCTGACCCGTTCCCAGGAGGTGGCGAATAGGACATCGGGGTCCCGGGGGTGGATGGCCAGATCCACAAAGCCGGCTTTGTCGCTCACGAAGTTCACCAACTCCCAGGTGTCGCCACCGTCGTCGGTCCGGTAGACTCCCCGCTCCGGGTTGGAGTCCCAGATGTGGCCAAGGGCCGCGACCCATACCCGATCCGGGTTGGTGGGATGGACCACGATGCGGCCGATGACCTCGGTCTCTTCCAGCCCTTTCAACTCCCAGGTGAGGCCGCCATCGGTGGATTTGTAGATCCCGCCACCAGGGGAGATGGAGTTCCGGGAGTCCTCTTCGCCGGTTCCGGCCCAGATCTGAAGGGTGTCGCTGGGGGCGATGGCAATATCCCCGAGGGAGACTACCCGTTCGTTCTGAAACAGCGGCCGGAACGTCGTGCCGTTGTTGGTGCTCTTCCAGATCCCCCCAGCCGCTGCCGCGACGTAAAAGGTCTTGGATGGGCTTGGTATCCCCTCCACATCCGTGACGCGACCGGACATGTTGGCTGGTCCGATTTCACGCCACTGGAAGGCAGAGAGAGTCTCCTGGTCCAGGATTTGACCGGTGATTGCGGTCGGTTGGGCGAACGGGACAGCCATAGCCGCCACCGTCGCCACGTATGCGAGGTGCCTTCGCATCGTGCCTCCAGAGAAAGGGTTGGTCTCAGGACAGTATTCCCTTATGACAACGGACCCGGCAAGGCCGTGAGGTGTTGAGCTACGGGTTTTCCACGGCCCGTCTGGACCCGGAACGCTTCCCACGCTAGAGTGTTCCACTGGCAGCCCTCCGGCCCTGATCCGGGGCGAGCCACGTCAGTACCAAAGGGAAGGGATTTCCCGCCAAACCAGAAAAAATGAGGTCTGAATCATGCCTCGTACACGCGTTCTGATTCTCGGCGCCGCCGGGAAGGATTTTCACGTATTCAACACCATGTACCGGAAGAACGAGGGGGTTGAGGTCGTCGGCTTCACCGCCCAGCAGATTCCCCACATCGACGACCGGACCTATCCGGCGTCCATAGCCGGGGACCTCTACCCAGAGGGAATCC
The DNA here is from genome assembly GCA_013043565.1 of Gemmatimonadota bacterium. Lineage (GTDB taxonomy): Bacteria > Gemmatimonadota > Gemmatimonadetes > Longimicrobiales > Gaopeijiaceae > JABDNZ01. Next base: position 4,856 of record JABDNZ010000391.1, read on the forward strand.
CCATCTTTCCCGAGGACGAGCTCGACGAGCTCATCGGAAGCCTCAAGGTCGACCGGTGTGTCATGGCCTACTCCGACGTCTCCTACGAGTACGTCATGCACCTGGCCAGCCGGGTGACTGCCCTGGGCGCGGGTTTCGAGATTCCCAGCGCGACGAAGACCCTCATCGAATCCAAGCTCCCCGTGGTCGCGGTGTGCGCGTCCAGGACCGGAGTAGGGAAGAGCCAGACCTCCAGGGCCGTAGCCCGGACCCTCCGGGCGGCCGGGCTGAAGGTCGCCGCGATTCGGCACCCCATGCCCTACGGCGATCTGGCGAAGCAACGAGTGCAGCGGTTCGCGGCCGAAGAGGACCTCGTCTTCCACGACGTGACGATCGAAGAGAGGGAAGAGTACGAGCCTCACATCGCCGTGGGGGGTGTCGTGTTCGCAGGTGTGGACTACGGGGCCATCCTGGAGGAGGCCGAGAAGGAGGCCGACGTGATCCTCTGGGACGGCGGGAACAACGACACGCCGTTCTACAAACCGGATGTGCACATCACCCTAGTGGATCCTCACCGTCCGGGCCATGAGCTCACGTACTATCCCGGTGAGACCAATGTCCGGATGGCCGACGTGATCCTCATCAACAAGGTGGCTACGGCCGACGCGGCGAATGTCGCAAAAGTCAGGGAGAACGTGCGGAGCGTGAACCCGAACGCCATCATCCTGGATGCCGCCTCGCCCATTTTTGTGGACGACCCGTCGGTCCTGAAGGGCAAGAAGGTGTTGGTCCTCGAGGATGGCCCGACCCTCACCCACGGGGGCATGAAGTACGGAGCCGGCACCATCGCCGCACAGCGTGCCGGCGCCGGGGAGCTCATCGATCCCCGCCCCTTCCTGGTGGGAGAGCTGAAGGAGACCTTCGAGACCTATCCCGAACTGGGCATTCTCCTCCCGGCGATGGGGTACGGCGAGCAGCAGGTGAAGGACTTGGAAGCTACCATCGCAAAGGCGGTGGAAGGAGGCGTCGAAGCCGTTGCGGTGGGGACTCCCATCGACCTGGCCCGCATCGTGAACATCCCGGTGCCGAACACCCGGGTCCGTTACGAATTGCAGGTTATCGGCCAGCCCACCCTGGAAGACGCTTTGGCGCCCATTTTGAAGGGATAGTCCCCTTCTGCAGGGGATAGCCACCTTTCGGTTGGTGGCTTGAAGGAGAGATGGCCCGGGGGCCGAGGGTTACTCCTCGAGTTCCCGGGCCTCTTCTTCTCCGGCTTCCATCCCCCTTCGGGCTTCGTCTCCTTTAAAGCCCCTCCGGGCAAGGAATCCGTAGAGACGCCGCCGAACCTTCTCACGTTCAGGGGAGAACCGTTTTGCCAGCAGGGCGGCACGTGTTCGGGGGCTCTGCCTTTTTACCCATCCTGTCGCTGCCTGGACCGCCAGATCGACAGGCCCGACACCCTCCTCCTCAAAAACCCGTTCGATGACTTCGACAGCCAGGGAGGCCCTCACACCTTTCTTCGTGAGTTCTCTCTTGAGAAGAAAGGGGCTCCTCGGGGAGAATCGGAGCCGGTCCCGACTGTGGGCCTGTGCAAAGGTCTCATCGTCGAGGAGGTCCCGTTCTTCGAGCCACTGTAGGCAATGCCTCACCTCCTGGGTCGGAAACCCCTTCTCCAGTAAACGGCTCCTCAGCTCAGCCACGGTTCGAAGTCGGTGGGAGAGCAGGCGAAGCGCTGGTTTCAGGATGTCATCGGAAGGGGGCTCGAGGGTCGAGGCACTCCCTTGATCGGGGGCGGGTGGGCCCTTAGGCCTCACGGCAATCCCAGGTGCGGTTCTCGGCCTGAATCAGGAGGTCGAGATGATCGCCCGGGTCCACGATCATCCGTTCGGTAAAACACTTGGGCCCGGCCAGGTAGTCGATTTCCAGATAGAGCTCGGAGGAGAACTCCAAGGGCAGGGTGAAGACCACCTCCTTCTTCCCGGTGACCCTCCCGAGGCGAATGCGCCCGCCGTTCGTGATCCCGTAAAGGGTAACGTCCGTGAAAGCGAGATTGGTGACGAAAAGCTTTACCTCTTTTTCCGAGTAGGGATCGGAGAAAGCCTTTCCCTCCGGTCCCGCCCCTCCGGCACAGCCGGCGAACGAAACGGCGGCGGCCAAGGCTGTGATGATCCCAAAGTGCCGGAGTTTCATGACTCGGTCCCTTCCTTGAACGCCTCTTAATCTTCGGACTGGGGGGCGACGGCGAGAAAAACTCTTACCGAATCCTCCTCCTTCCTTCTATCTTCCGACTGTCCCATGAGTTCCATCTCACCACCGGGCCCGACCCCTAGGAAAGAACCATGGACTGGACACGTCCTCCCGCTGTCGCAGGGATGTTCTATCCGGATCGAGAAGACCTCCTCCGATCGAATGTCGAGGACCTTCTCGGCGAAGCTTCCCGGGCTGAAGTGAGCCCTTCCTCGGGACCGCCCAAGGCCATCATCGCTCCCCACGCGGGATACATCTACTCGGGACCGGTGGCAGCGTCGGCCTACCGCCGCCTCCATGGCCATGGGGACTCCATTTCCCGAGTGATCCTTTTGGGTCCGGGCCACAGGTACCCCGTGAGGGGATTGGCTGCATCCAGTGCCGAGGCTTTTCTCACCCCCCTGGGCCTGGTGCCCCTCGACAGGGAAGGCCTCCAGGCTGCCTTGGCTCTGGACCAGGTGGCTCTGGTGGACGAAGCCCATGAAGGGGAGCACAGCCTGGAGGTTCACCTGCCCTTTTTACAAGTGGTCCTGGGGGATTTTTCCATCATTCCGCTGGTGGTAGGTGAAGCCTCTCCCGAGGAGGTCGCGGAAACCCTGGGAGTCCTCTGGGGAGGCCCGGAAACCCTGGTGGTCATCAGCTCGGACCTCAGCCACTTTCTCACCTATGCCCAGGCTGCCGAGCTGGACGCCTCGACGGCCCAGTCCATCGCGGCCCTGCGTCCCGAGGAGATCAGGTACGACCAGGCTTGCGGCAGGCTCCCGGTAGGGGGACTTCTGCTTCGAGCCCGAGAGGAAGGACTCTCCGTCGAATGTGTGGACCTCCGGAACTCCGGGGATACGGCGGGGGCCCGGGACCAGGTGGTGGGTTACGGGTCGTGGGTGTTCGGGTGAGGGCTCGCTTAGCTACTGCGGCCTGCCCTTTGGCCCACCACCTCCGCAGTCCCCTGCGGGGGCCGCTCGCCTACCAGTTTCGAGCTCTTTCGGGGCTCGCGTAGCCAACGCGGCCCCGCTTATTCTTCCTCACTTCGTTCGGTCCGCACTGGGCCGCGCCGGATACCACCGCAGGGGACTGCGGAGGCGCTGGGCCGTTCCAGTGAAGCCCCGCTCCTTGCCCCCCTGAAGACGGCCCGTCTCGACCTTCTTCCGCCCTCCTAGACACAGGATCGTATACCGGCCGCTCTGTGCTCAGGGGCGGTCCCAAGAGCGCTAAAATCGGGAGAGGTTGCGGGAATGATGACGTTATATCATGATGTAAGTATTATGATGACACGTACCCAACTCTCTTTCGAGCGAGAGATGCTCCACCGGGCTCGGGCCAGGGCCCAGGAACTGGGTGTTTCTCTGGCCGAGTATGTCCGGCGACTGGTGGCTGAAGACCTGGGGGAACGCAGGTCCGCACCTGATCCAAGCGTCCTATTCGATCTTGGATCGTCCGGTGGTTCGGATATCGCAACGAAGAAGGACGACATGCTGGGGCGGGCGTTTTCGAAGGAGCCTTCGTGAGCATCTTCGTCGATACGTCCGTCTGGTATGCCGCCGCAGACTCCTCAGACGCCGGCAACACCCGGGCAAAGGACATCCTCTCGGCGGGCGATCCGCTGGTGACCACCGATCACGTCCTGGTAGAAACCTGGACCCTCCTCCGGTGGCGCATCCATCGGGAGGTTGCTGAAGCTTTCTGGCTGGGGATCCGAAATGGAGTGGCTGCCTTGGAGACAGTGGGCCCAGCCGACCTAAGGGCTGCCTGGTCCATTGGAGAGAGCTTTCCGGACCAGGACTTTTCCCTCGTCGATCGCACATCCTTCGCTGTCATGGAGCGGGTGGGCCTGGAACGAGCGGCTTCTTTTGACGACGACTTCGCTGTCTACCGCTGGGGACCGCGCCGCCGCCGGGCCTTCCAGGTTTTGAGGTAAAGGGGATTTAAGCGGCGTTGGTGCATGGCTCCGGGTGGGGCGGCATCTTGACGATGCCGCGACCTGAACTTGGAGCCGCCACCGATGAAGTATCCGAAGAGAACCCAGTACAAGTACGCGAAGTCCCGATACCCGATTCGCAATTGGCCTGAGTACGAAGCCGGCCTACGC
>JABDNZ010000107.1 GCA_013043565.1 Gemmatimonadota bacterium
AACAACAACCGCCTGATGTACTACAGCCAGATCAGGGTCGATCCCCAGAACCCCGACATCGTCTATACCATGGGGGCGCCTTTCTTCAAATCCGTGGACGGTGGCGCCACCTTCAACCGGGTCACCGGCATGGGTCACGGAGACCACCACGCCCTCTGGATCAACCCCGACAACCCCGACCACATCATGCTGGGCACAGACGGGGGCTTCAACTTCAGCTGGGACCAGGGCGCCACCTGGGATTTCGTGAACACGATGGCCGTGGGTCAGTTTTACGAAATCGGCGTGGACATGCGGCGTCCCTATTTCGTCTGCGGCGGCCTCCAGGACAACGGAAGCTGGTGCGGGCCAAGCGCGGTCCGTGGCAGGGATATCATCAACGATGACTGGTACAGGGTCGGCGGCGGTGACGGTTTTTATGTCCGTATCGATCCCACGGACTACAACGTGTTGTACTCAGAGTCTCAGGGCGGATCCATGTCCAGGCGGGATCTTCGGACCGGCCAGGGAGGATCCATACGCCCCTCCGCACCCCGGGAGATGGGCAACACAACCCGGCCAGGCAACGTCATCGGGGCCGAGCCGAATCAGGCCTACCGATTCGAGTGGAATACGCCCATCGAGCTCTCCCCCCACGATCCGAGCACTGTCCTGGTGGCCGGAAACCGATTCTTCAAGTCCAAGGACCAGGGGAGAACCTGGGCGGCCAGTGAGGACCTGACGAAGGCTGTGAACCGAAACGAGCTCTCCATCATGGGGGTCCCCGGGACCGAGTACATGGCCTCGAAGAACGATGGGCAGTCGGGATTCAGCTACGGTACGACCGTGGCCGAGTCCCCCAGCCAGCCCGGTGTCATTTGGGTGGGAACGGACGATGGGAACGTCCAGGTGAGCCAGGATGCCGGAATAACCTTCACCGATGTCACCGAGAACATCCCAGATGCACCCCAAGGTTATTTCAGGGTGAAGCGCGTCGAGCCGTCCAACTTTGCTCCGGGCACCTGCTACGTGGTGATGGACAACCACCGGAACGAGGACTGGAATCCCTATGTCTATGTAACCCGTGACTTCGGTAGGACTTTCACGAATATCAGCAACAATCTTCCGGTCGGGCCCACGAACGTCATTGCCGAAGACCCGAAGAACCCGAACCTCCTCTACCTAGGGACCGAGTTTGGGCTTTTCATCTCCCTGAACGGTGGCCAGGAATGGCAACGGTTCCAGAACGGGTTGCCCACGGTCAGGGTCGACGACATCCTGGTCCATCCCAGGGACAACGACCTGGTGGTGGGGACCCACGGGCGGAGCATCTGGATCATCGATGATATCACGCCTCTTCAGCAGTTCACGGCCGAGGTGGCAGCGGGTGACGCCCACCTTTTCGAGGTCCGGCCGGCCGTCAGGTGGCTCAACGATACCCAGAAGAGCGTGACCATCGGCGGAGCGAAGCACTTCCGGGGGCAGAACCCCGCGGCAGGAACAGCCATCAGCTATTACCTGCCCATCGACCTGGGCGACGATGTCGTGCTCACAATCTCGGATCTTTCCGGGAACGAGATCCGGACCCTCGCCGGTCCAGGCGACCGGGGCATCAACCGGGTCCAGTGGAATCTGATGAGAAATACTCCCCCGGCCGACCCGGACCAACCCCAACAGCGGCGCCGGGCCGTACCGGTTGAACCCGGCACCTATGTCGTCACCATGGTCGTCGGTGGAAGGGAGTTGGCTCGTTCCATCCTGGTGGAAGAGGACATCTGGATGAACGAAACCCACTGACCCTCGAGGAGTGAGTTTCCTCCCAAAGAATACGGGGGCTGCCGTCACGGCAGCCCCCGTTTCCTATCCGGACCGGGGCGAGTTGACCGTCCTAATGGCCATTGGTTTTCGAGGACCCTTCAGGGGGCTGGGGAAGAATCGGTTTCGGAAGCTGGATGCCCATGCTTCCGTTACTGGGCAAACGGCCGTCCACCCCGAACCGCTCCAGGACCGGGACCCGATTCTCGAAGTCGAAGTAGGTCTGCTGTTGGAGGGATCGCAGTGACGATCTCCAGCTCAGGTAGGCATCCAAGAAGTTCTCGGCCGTCTCCGCTTCCCGCCTCAGACTCAAGAGGAGGTCGAGTACCGAGATGGCACCCGTGTGGTAGCGCTGGAAGCTTGTCTCGGATACCTCCTGGGCAAGGCCCAGATTATCCCTCATTGCCATGGTTCGGGCCTCACGGTCCCGGACGTTCAGCACCTCGTTCCGCACCTCGGAGACCATCTCCAACTCCTGCTCCTCGATGCGAAGAAGAGTCTGCTGGATCCTGATCTCACTCGAAGCGAGGCGGGCTTTCCTTTCACCCCAATCCCAGAGTGGAATATCTGCAGACACGTTTACGGTGTAGCTGTTGTCCGGTCGAACCCAGAGGTTGCCCAACTCGTCATCCCGCTTCTCCCGGCCGTAGCTCATGTTGAGGTCCAGTTGGAACCCCCCTCTGCCCTTCACATCTTCCAGCCGGATCTCGCTGTTCCGAAGGTCGATAGCCAGGTTCCTCATGCGAGGAGTCAGCTCCTGTGCGTAGCGGATGGCCTCGTCCATCTCGATGGGCACAGGGTCCAGGTGGAAAACCGCCGTGATGAGAATCGAGTCCGCATCGCTCAGACCCAAATCCCGTTTCACGCCGGCGGACCGCAGGCGAATCGAGCTTTCGTTGGACTGCACGTTCTCCCGGGCGTTCGCCAACTCGATTTGGACCTGATCCACATCGATGAGAAAGACCGAATCGACCTGGGCCAATTCTCTGGCGATCGCAAGTGCCCTTTCGAGGTCGGCCACCAGCTCCAGGCTGACGGTCCTCTCATAGTGCTCCCGGAAGAGGTCGTAGTAGGTCCGGGAAACGTTGTTGACGATGCGGACTACGTCTCCGTAGAAATCGAGCCGAGTCTCCTCCAACCGCATCTCCGCCTGCTCCAGGTTGTTCTTGAGGTCATTGGGCTGGAAGAGAGGCTGGCGGTAGGAGATGTAGTAACGATTGTAAAAGTCTGTATCCCGGGACCCATCGCCATCGAACTGGGTGTATCGATACATCCGGTTGTTGACCGAAAGGTATCCGTTGGTAGGGTACCCGAAGAGCATCACCGGCTGCGAGATGGAAAGCTCTCCCTCCCACCGCCGAGTGTTTTCCTGGACAATCTCGTTCTTTTGCAGATCGGAGTTCCACTTGGGTTCGGAGGTGAGTCGGTATGCTGGAGCCGTGAGCTCGAGATCGACGGAGGACTTCAGGCGAGCCTGCTCGGCATGCAGGTTATGCTGATCCCGTTGGATATCCAGGTTGAGGCGCCTGATCTGATAGCTGGTACTCAGGGTCAGGTCCACCATCCCTTCCAGGGTCAGCTCGATGACCTGCGGGTTTTCCTGGGCATTGAGGACTCCGAGCCCCGTCATCGGAAGGGTCAGGGTAGCGAATAACAAGAAAGCGCTCTTCATGCGTCGTGGCCCACTCATGGTCTGACTCCCCCGATCCCGTTTTCCGGGACCCAGCCCTCTTCTCTGAGAACATCGAGAAAGGGTCTATCCTGCTCGAAGTTGTAGTAGGTCTGAACCTGTAGCCTCCGAAGAGACTCCTTCCAGTTCACATAGGTCTCGATAAAATTCTCGCCGGTGTCGGCCTCCCGGAGGAGACTCAGAATCACCTCCTGGGCTGTGATCTCTCCGGCCTCGTACCGTTGGAGGTTGGCTTCCGAGACGTTCCCGGCCAACTCCAGGTTGTTCAGCATGGCCATGGTTCGCCCCTCCCGATCTCGGACATTCAGGACCTCGTTCCGGACGTCCGAAACGATCCTGAGCTCGGTCTCCTCCAGAAAGAGTCGGGTCTGTTCGATCCCGATCTCGGCAGCGGAGACCCGTGCCTTCCTCTCCCCCCAATCCCAAAGGGGAAGAGACGCGGTAACGTTGATGGTGTAGCTGTTTTCGGGGTCCTGCCACAGGTTCCGGAAGTACTCGTCCCTTCTCTCTCTCCCGTAACTCATGTTCAGGTCTATGCGAAGCGCACCTCGACTCTTGGTCCACTCCAATCCCATCTCCTGCCGGCGGAGGCCGATGTCGAACTGCCGCAGCGTAGGCGTAAGATCAAAGGCGAAGCGGACCGCCTCCTCCATGTCGATGGGGACGGGATCGAGCTGGAAGGTGGGTACGAAGGCGATGGAGTCCGTGTCGTTCAGTCCGAGTTCCTGTTTGACCTCGGCGAACTCAAGGCGAATCGAGCTTTCCTGGCTCCTCAAACGCTCCCGGGCATTGGCCAATTCGACCTGGATCTGATCGATCTCCACCACTCGGGTGGAATCGCTCCGGGCCAGGGCCTCGCCGGTAGCCAGAGTCCTCTCCAACTGGCTGACCAGGGTCTGCCTGACCTTACCCAGATAGTCTTCCTCCAATAGGTCGTGATAGACCTCGGAAACCCCAGAGACGATGCGGAGGATATCTCCATTGTATTCGATTAGAGTGCTCTCCAAATCCAGCTCCGCCGACTCCAGTCGGTTTTTCAGACCGTTTGGCTGGAACAGGGGTTGGCTGTAGGAGATGTAGTACCGGTTGTAGTAATCCGTGTCGTGGCTTCCGTCGTCCTCGAACTGCGTGTACTGGTAGACGCGGCTATTGATTGAGAGGTACCCGTTGGTGGGCCAGCCGAACAGGATCACGGGCTGCCGGATGGACAACTCCCCCTCCCACCTGCGGGTGTGCTCCTGAATAATCTCGTTTCTCTGAATGGTGGAATTCCACTTGGGTTCCGAGGTCAATCGGAACGACGGAGTCACGAGCTCCAGGTTGACCGAAGATTTCAGCCCGGCCTCCTCCGCCTTCAGATCCAGCCGCTCCCGTTCGATGTCGTAGTTGAGGCGACGAACCCTGAAGCTGCTCGCCATGGTCAGGGCCACCATGTTCTCCATGGTCAGCTCGACGACCTGTGGTTGGTCTTCGGCCTGCGGTCCGACCTGGCCGGAAACGGGAACGGAAAGGGGTAAGAGTGCGACCGCCCCGGCCAACATCACCCAACCGGTTGAGAGGAGAGAACATCGGAAACCGGTGGCGCTCGGCTTCGGCAGGTTTGTGGATTCCATAGGCTCGGTCTGAAACAACACTCTGAGGCAAAAAAACGTGTACATATACATAATGAGGAAACATGTGTTTCCAGGAAAGGCAAACCTGTAAGGAAGGCGTACAAGGTCTGTTAGAACCTGCCGGAATCGGCTTTTGGGGGGGCTTTTAGACGGTTTTCGCCCAAGACTCCGAAGGCCCGGCGGCCTCCTTACCCTTCATTCGGAGCCGTCCCAGCAGTACGTACAGACCTTTTCTCTGGGGAGACCGATGGCCTCGATCAGGTCGTCGAGGCGTTGGTACCGGAGGGTCGTCAGACCCAGTCGGGTGCGGATCCCTTCCACCATGGCGCAGTGCGGCTCACCGTCCGGGTCCGCGTATTTGGCCAGGTCCTCCGGCTCTCCCCCCTCCAACTCGTGAACAGCCCGGCGTCCGGCGAGGTCCAATTCAGACCGGGAGCGTGAGAAGTTCAGGAACTTGCAGCCGTAGATCAGAGGTGGGCATGCGGGACGCATGTGGACTTCTTCCGCGCCGTAGTCGAAGATCCGCTTGATGATGTCCTGAAGCTGGGTCCCCCGCACGATGGAGTCTTCGCAAAAGAGGAGTCTGTTTCCGTCGATCAGGTTCGGAATGGGGATCAGCTTCATCCTCGCAACCAGGTCCCTTACCCTTTGGTCCTGGGGCATGAAACTCCGTGGCCAGGTGGGCGTGTACTTCACGAAGGGCCGTCGATAGGGCACTTGAGCCTGATTTGCATAACCAATAGCGTGCCCGGTTCCCGAGTCCGGTATCCCGGCCACGAGATCCACGTCCACATCGTCCCTCCGCGCGAGCGCCCTACCGCACTGGTATCGGACCGCCTCTACGTTCACCCCCTCATAGCTGGAGGCAGGGTAACCGTAGTAGACCCACAGGAAAGCACAAATCTGCATCCGGTCACCGGGAGCTTTGACCTGTTCGATCCCATTCTGGCTGAATCGAACAATCTCCCCAGGCCCCAGATATCGAGTAATCTCATAGCCCAGATTGGGAAGGGCACAGGTCTCGAAGGTGACGGCCCTGGCTCCCTCCTTTTCTCCCAGGGTGAGAGGCGTGCGCCCCCACCTGTCCCTCGCGGCGTAGATCTCTTCATCGGTCAGGATCAGGATGGAGCAGGAGCCTTCGATCTGCTCCTGGGCATGTTCGATCCCCTCCGGGAACGTCTCTCCCTGGTCGATGAGGTGGGCAACGAGCTGGGTTGGGTTGATCTCGCTCCCGGTCATCTCAGAGAAGTGAACTCCGTTCTTCTCCAGTGCCGCCTCGACGAGATCCTCGAGGTTATCCACTTTCCCGACCGTGACGATGGCATAGGGCCCGTGGTGGGAATTGATCAACAGGGGTTGGTCCTCGTAGTCGCTGATCACGCCTATTCCCATC
>JABDNZ010000108.1 GCA_013043565.1 Gemmatimonadota bacterium
GTACCGGACTTCACGGGAGCCACTCTTTTTTCAACCCCGGGCCGAGGACGGGCCGGCCAGGTGATGAGGGCGACTGCCCGAGAGGCGGGGGAGGCGGCCGGTGATCCACAGGTTCCGTCTCCGGACCCGGCCGTCGAAGTTCCCCCGTCTCAGGAACCCCCCTCCCTTTTTCAGTCGGAATTTGCGGACCTATCGGTTCGCTTGGGGGGGAGGGGAGAGCTGGGGGGAGATTGGAATCGCTTCCAACCGTGCGAGATCGGCCTCCAGGAAAGCTGCGACCCGGGCCTGTTTCCTCAACTCGAGCCCGACATTCAGTTCGACCTCAGGGTGACCGGTACGGTCGCCGACAGGATCCACGTCGACGTGGACTATAGCGAGGCTCGGGAGTTCTCCGCGGCGAACAACGTGAACCTCTTCTACGAGGGAGTCGAGGGGGACATCGTCCGGCGGGTCGAGGTGGGGGACGTCACCTTGACCTTCCCGGAATCCAGGTTCCTGACCCAGGGGATCCCGGCGGGGAATTTCGGATTCAGGGCCATCACGGACCTCGGGCCTCTGGACGTCCAGACCGTGTGGGCGCAACAGAACGGAGACCTCTCCTCCCGAGATTTCCAGCTTTCCGGAGTGGGTGGAAGGCAAGCCTTCATACAAGAGGATACGCTGGTCCTGGACGATGCGGACTTCGTCCAAGGCCAGTTCTTCTTCCTCGTTCCACCGCAGGAACTCACCGACTATCCCCACGTCGACGCCCTCTCCCTGGATCCGGGAGCCGCCTCTCTCTCCGTGGCTCCGGGCCCGGAACCCATCCAGCTGTACCGCTTCGAGAACGACCCGGTCACACGCCAGCAGGTGGAGGGCTATATCCAGGCCAGGGCAGAGGCGGAGCTGGATGGGCAGACCGTCACCGAATCAGGGTGGTTTCGATACCTACAGCCGGGAGTGGACTATCTGCTTCACCCGAGCGGACTCTGGGTGGCCCTTCGGAGGCCACTCCGGAAGGAAGAGATGCTGGCCGTCACCTTCGTTACGGCTACAGGTGACACGATTGGGGACTACAACCCGGAGTTGATTCATAATACAGGGGGGACACCCACGCTCAGGCTCCTCAAGGCCTCTGGTCCGAAACACCAACCCGGAACGCCGACCTGGGAACAGGAGATGCACCAGGTCTACCGGATCTCCAGCTCCGATGATGTCGAGACCACTTCCGTGGCCCTCGCCCTGTCCCTCGGGGAGCTTTCGGCCGGAAGAACATTCAAGCGAAGGCCCACCGGTGAAGAGATCACGCTCCTGAAGCTCCTGGGATTGGACGAAGAGTCTCCCATCGACGAGCTCGACCCAGCTTCCTTGCTGCGTCCGGCCCAGGATTTCTTCCAGGACCGACCTCCGGTGACGGGGACCTTCATCGTCTTCCCCACGCTGAGACCCTTCGCCGAGCCGCCGCCGGTTCCTTCGTTGGGGCTCTCCGCCACGGAGACAAGAGCCATCCTTGGCGCCGATGCCAACGAGAAGATCTATGATGCGGCAGATCCCGTGGAGCGGGAGAACGCCGGCTTGTACCGGCTCACCATCCCGTTTCGAATCCGGAGCGAGGGTCTGATCTCCAGTTTCTCACTGGGCGCCCTGGGGATCAGGGACGGGAGCGAGAGGGTTCATTTTGGCGAGCGTCTCCTCCGCTCAGGAGAAGACTACCTCATCGATTATGACATCGGGCAGGTGACCCTCCTGAACCCGGAGGCCCTTTTTTCCACCAGCCCGGATGCCAGGATCAGGGCCAGCTGGGAGCAAAAGGCGCTGTTCCAGATTGCTCCTACCTCCATCTTCGGTTTCAACGCGAGATATGGATTGGGAGACAAGGGGGCCCTCCACCTGGTGGGTTTGTACCAACGGGAGCAGACCCTCCAAAACCGCCCCCAGCTCGGGATGGAGCCCAGTTCGATCTTCCTGGGAGGTGTAAACGGGAACCTGGATTTTGGAGCCCGTTGGTTGGATCGGCTCGCCGATGGCGTCCCGGGCGTCGGGGCCGAAGATCTCTCCAAGCTTCATGTATCGGGGGAGATGGCCTTGTCGCTCCCGAATCCCAACACACAAGGGGACGTGTACCTGGACGACTTCGACGCCACCGATGCCGTCCGACTTTCCCTCCTTTCCCGGGACTGGCGGCTTGGTAGTGCCCCGGAGTCAGACGAAGCGCTGGGGGGGCAGATGCCCATCTCGGCCACCGCCATGAATGCCCTCGGCCTGGTTTGGCAGGACACGTGGATCCTCGAAGGCCCGGGTGGCGATAGCTTGGGAATCTTCGAGGGGTTCTTTCCCAGGCGGGACATCGACCAGGAAATCAACGTCGCCGGTACGGAGACGCGGGAACCGGGACTCCGCCTCACCTTTGGCGGGGATCAAGGGGTCGTCCCCCAGGGTTCGGAAGGATGGCGCTCGGTGACCACCCTCCTCTCCAGCACCGGAAGGGACCTGACTCGTACCGACTACCTCGAGTTCTACGCATCGGGTGACGAGTCCCTCACCCTGTTACTCGATCTCGGTCGGGTTGGAGAGGATGCGTTCTTCCTCGACGGAGACCGTCAGACAACCGGGACCCACCCGGATACAGGTGAGAACTGGGGCCTGGGTTTTCTCGACCAGGAGGCGGATCCGCGAAAGGGCGAGATCTGGAATCGGTTGCTCGATGAGGGTGGGGTTTGGGTAGAGGAATGTCTCGGGGCCCGGGGCCGTATCTACCCACTCGGGGACCCCCGTGCCAACTGCACCCGATCCAACGGGAGAAACGACACGGAAGACCTGGATGGGGACGGGAATCTCCTCACAGAAGACCGAGTCTACCGGTACAAGGTGCGGCTGGACGGGAACTCGCCCTATCTGGTCCGGACCCGTCAGGAGACGGGGACCTCCTTTCAGCTCTATCGGATTCCCCTGCGAGGGCCCGATGCCCTGAACGTCGGGGGTAGGGTCACCGAGGCCGACTGGCGGGCCGTGAAGCATCTCCGGCTCACCGTCGTCGGGGGTGAAGCTCGGCGTGGCGTGTCTCTCACTCGCCTCCGGCTCCTGGGTTCCCGGTGGGTCAAGAGGGGTCGGGACGGCATCCTCACCGGGGTCGCGGGGGACGTCCTTGGAACAGGTGGGAAGGTAGAGGTGGGTCCGGTCAGCGCCCTCTCGGAGGGAGGCGGTTACGCCTCCCCCCCCGGGGTCCAGGAGGAGTTGGACAATCCCTCCCAGGCGTACGCCGGGGGCGGGGTGGAGTTCAATGAAAAGTCTCTGTCGATCCGGGCATCCGGCCTTGGGCCCGGGGAGAGGGCGGAGGTCTACAACCGATTCCCCCAACGGCCTCGAAACCTCCTCACCTACCGACAGCTCAGGATCTGGGTCTTGGCAAGGGAGGGGGACTGGGGTGCCACCGGCGGAGAGTTTTTTGTAAAGGTCGGGACCGACTCCGAAAACTTTTACCTCTACAGGACCCGCCGTGTGGAACCGCCGGCTGCAGGGGGAATCAGCCCGTCGGACTGGCTCCCGGAGGTAGTGGTGGATTTCGAGGAGTGGCTGGCCCTTCGGGGAGAGGCGGAGGAGGAGCTCATTCAAAACCCACTGGGACCGGGCGCTCAACCGATCGGCGTTTGGAGCGCCGACTCCACCTACGCGGTGTTCCTGAAGGACCGAGCCAGGGCCCCGAACCTCGCAGCGGTCAGGGAGATCTCCATGGGGATATGGAACACTGGAGCACTCCCCGTGGACGGCACGCTCTGGGTAAACGAGCTGCGCTTGGACCGACCCCTCCAGGACGCCGGGTACGCGGGTTTCCTGGACGTGGAGCTGGAAGCACCCGAGCTGTTCAGGACCTCCGTGAGCTATTCCGGTCGGGCTCCTTTCTTCAGGCAGCTGTCCGGCGACCCGACCTTCCAGGGGGACGCATCCCTTTCTGTTCATTCGACCCTGGAGTTGGGTCGGGTGGCCCCGGAAGGTTGGGGCGTATCGATGCCTGTCACATTCGCCTACACGGATTTTTCTCAGGACCCCACCTTCCTGGCCTTGAGCGATGTACGGGTGGACAAGGTCAAGAACCTCCGGGCCACCGGGGCCAAGGAGACGCGGATCGAAGTGGGTTTGAGGAAGACCACTCCCGTGGGGAACAAGATCCTCGATCCCATTCTGGACGGCCTGTCTCTCAGGGCCGGTTTAAGCCGGACGGAGGTTTCCACCACCACCTTCGAGTCGAAGGGCTCGGGCCTGGACGCCCGGGCGGACTACTCCAGGGAGCTGCAGGCCAGAAACTTCGGGCTGGTCCCGGGGTTCGCGGAGGGGGCCGTCCGGGCCGTTCTGCCCAGGGCTTGGGAGGAGTCACTCCTGGGTGCCCGGTTCCGATGGACGCCCGAAAGGATCCGGATGGGGACGCTCTTTTTGCGAAGGGACCGGGAGGCATACCGGTTTGAACAAATCCTGACGGGCCCCGGGGACGAGGCCGTCACCCCTACCCTCAGCCCGGTGGAGGCTCTGGAGACCACCGCCCAAGTTGAGTTCCAACCTCTCCAGATGGCCAGCGCCGAAGTGTCTTTTTTCTCGGTCCGAGACCTGCTCTCCCCCGAGGACGCAATCCGCGATTCCCGAGTCCATCCGGCCCTGGAGAAGGAGCGGGACGGCCTGGGTCCGTTGGACCTTGGGTGGGAAACGAGGCGAACACTTCGGACCCGACTGGGCCTCAGGCCCACCCTGGCCTCCTGGCTCCGGACGGACCTCACTCTGGCGACCGATTACGGCATGGACCGTAACTCTGCCCTGGTGGAGGTAGTTCCCGTCGGGGTGGACACGATCTTCCTTCTCCAGCGAAACGCCAACGGGAGCCGGACCAGCCGTGCCACGGCCTCTCTTGATCCGGGGATCCTTGCTCAGGTCCTGGCGGGAGGGGGAGAGGATCCACTGGGAGAGCCTCCAACGGCGGTGAGGAATGGTCTGGGGATCCGGCTCCTGGAAGCCATCGATCCGATCTTCGTTTCCCGCCAGGGGGGCTTGTCCTCCAGGTTCTCCAGGGAACCGGTGAATCCGGGGGCCGGATTCCAACTGGGTTGGGGGAGCTGGGACGCGCTTCGGTTCTTGGAGGGGGATACGGCTTCGATTTTTACTGGCCAAACCAGCTGGACCGGCGGGACGGGCCTCCGGCTGCCATTGAACCTCCGGCTCGCCGGGAACTTTTCCGAGTCCCGGACCCAGGTTCTCCACGTCCGTAGTGATCGGGAGTTGGTCTCCCGTACCTGGCCGGACGTGCGGGTGACCCTGACTCGGGTAGCGCTTCCGGAGTCGGCTCAGCGTGTGGTGGAGTCTCTTTCCTTCTCCTCAGGTCTCAGGAAGAACTCTCTCGAAACGACCTATGGGGGAAGGGGGGTCCAGCGCCGGTACAACGAAGAATGGCAGATCCCATTCGAGGTTAACGCGACCTGGGCCGGATCCTTGTCGACTCGATATCGTGGCAGTTTTTCCCGCGGTGAGGGGGAGGACCCTACCGGGGGGACGGAGAGCCGCCGGCATTCCCACACGTTCCTCCTTTCCTCCTCCTTTTCGAATCCCCCAATCCTCGAGGAGAAGCTGGATGGGCC
>JABDNZ010000399.1 GCA_013043565.1 Gemmatimonadota bacterium
GGTGCCCTCCAGGGCCAACAGGAGGGCCTCCCGAGCCTGATCCAGGCCGGGGGCCACCAGGAGTTCGGGGCCGGCCGCGGCCCTCGTCATCTCCTCCGCGGCATCGGCGAAGAGCCCCGTTGCCACAACCAGATCGAGGGGGTATGAGAGGGTTTCTTCAAGGGCCTCCAGATGCAGAGCTTTTTCTTCCTCGCCCAATTCCAGCATGCTGCCCAAGACCGCAACCCTGCGGCCGGACGCTCTGACCGTCGATAGCAGCTCCAACGCGGCCCGAAGGCTTTGAGGGTTCGCGTTATAGCAGTCCACCAGGAGAGTCAGGCCCCCAAGGGATCGGACCTCGCCCCGCATTCCTCCGGGTTTCACCGATCCGACTCCCCGGGCAGCGTCCCCGGGCGGAACACCCAGGGCTTCAGCCACCGCCAGCGCCAGCAGGGCGTTGGTGACCGAGTGACGGCCCGGGAGGCTCAGCTCCACTTTTTCTCCCCTCCACCGGAACCGGAAACAGCCGTTGTCGCCGACCACGGGAGACTCCGGCCGGTTTTCAGGAAGAGCGCGCCCACTCCAACCCGAAACGACGACGCTCGGAACCAGAGCCCGGGCTTCGATCTCCAGCTCAGGGGGTTCGTCTCCCACCACGGCCAGCCCGTCCGCGGGCAGGCCTTTGAGGAGGTCCAGTTTCTCCTCCATGACCCCCCTCAGAGAGCCCAGTTTTTCCAGGTGAGCTTCACTGACCGTAGTGATGACTCCAACGTGGGGCCCGGCAATGTGGGTGAGAGACCCGATCTCGCCCGGCTCATTGGTGCCCATCTCCAGGACCAGCACGTCTACCGCAGCGGGTGTTGCCAGGATGGTGAGCGGAAGGCCAATCCGGTTGTTGAGATTCCCTTTGGTTTGGTGGACCGAGAGGGTCCCACCGAGGGCCTCGGCCAACAGATCCTTCGTCGTGGTCTTACCCGACGAGCCCGTGATCCCCACGACTTTGGCAGACAGGCTCTTCCTTCGATGTCGAGCCAAATCTCCCAAAGCCACCAGGGTATCCGGAACCGCGTAGAAACGGGGGTCGGGGTCGGAGACCACGTCCCGTGACACCACCGCCCCCGCCGCACCTCTTTCTAGGGCGGCCAGCACGAAGTCGTGCCCGTCGAACCGGTCCCCATCCAGGGCCACAAAGAGGTCCGAGGCTTCCACGGTCCTGGAGTCGGTGGAAACGCGGGAGTACACCGCGTCCCGGATCCCCTCTCCGCGGGGCATGCCCAGAGCCGCCCTAACCTCGGCGTCCGTCCACCGGAAGCTCACGGGCTGCCCTCCCCCGGGAGACCGAGAAGCTCCCCGACGATGGCGGCCTCGTCGAACGGCTGAGGCTCCAGGCCGATGACCTGGTAGGTCTCGTGACCTTTTCCCGCCAGGAGCAGGAGGTCTCCGGGCCGAGCCTCCTCCAAGGCATCAGCGATGGCCTCTCTCCGGTCGGCGGTGCGGTGGAAGGGGGCTTCTCCCATTCCCGCCACGACATCGTCGATGATGACCTCGGGGTCTTCGGTCCGGGGGTTGTCGGAGGTGACGAAGGAGAAGTCGGCCAGCCGAGCGACCACTTCCCCCATCCGCGGCCGCTTCCCCGTGTCTCGATCCCCTCCTGCTCCGAACACGACCAGGAGCCGACCCTGGACCAAGGGCCTTATGGTCTTGAGGACCCTTTCCAGAGCGTCCGGCGTGTGGGCAAAATCGATGAGAACCGTGACGGGGCCCTCGGCAACTCGCTCCAGTCTTCCAGGCACCTGGGGTGCCGAGGAAAGCCCTTCGGCGATGCGTGGGAGGTCCAAGCCGGCGGTCAGGGCCACCCCGGCAGCGGCCAATGCATTCTCGACGTTGAACCGGCCCAGAAGAGGTAGCTGTACCCTGGCTTCCTCCGGTCCCGACTGGATCGTGAAGCTCGTCCCCCCGGAAAGGAGCTCCGGATCCGAGGCGACGAGGCGACGGTCACCCGATCCCGAAATCCGAGTGAGTTCGCCGGTTCCACCCTCGATTCCGAAGGACACAGTGCGGTCGGGATCGACCGGGAGGGCATCCCAGTTGGGATCGTCCCGGTTCACCACCACCCATCCGGCCGGTTTGAGGAGGCCCAGCAGCGTTGCCTTGGCCTCCCTGTACTCATCCAGATCGCTGTGATAATCCAGGTGATCCTGGGTGAGGTTCGTAAAAACGGCGCAGTCGACCCGGATTCCGTCCAACCGGTGCTGGGCCAGGGAATGGGAGGATGCCTCGAAAACGCCGTAGTGAATGCCCTGGTCGGCCATTTCCCTGAACCATTGGCTCATCTGGACCGGTCCAGGCGTGGTCAAACCCTCGGTCCCGGGCCGCACCTTCCCGTTTTCCTCCACCAGCCCCAGGGTCCCGAAGGCCCTGGCCGGACCGATCCCGCCCAGGAGGTGACGGGCGAGAACAGCAACCGTGGTTTTCCCGTTGGTGCCCGTTACTCCCGCGAGGTTGAGGTCGGTCCAGGGG
>JABDNZ010000400.1 GCA_013043565.1 Gemmatimonadota bacterium
GTTCGGAAGGGAGCCGGCCACGGCCGGGTACCGGAAGGAACGGCACCCGCCCGGGCCCCTGGATCAGAGAGACACCCTGAACTCGACGCGCCGGTTGGCAGCCCTGCCAACGGCCGTCCCGTTGTCGGCGATAGGGCGGGACTCCCCGTGACCCCCAACCGTGAACCGGTTGCGGTCCAACCCCTTTCCGACCAGGTAGTCCACGGCCACGTTGGCCCGCTGCTCGCTCACCCGCTGGTTCGCGGCCTCAGGACCGGAGGAATCCGTGTGTCCGGCAACCTCGACGGTGGCGTCGGGACAGCCCTCGAGGACTACTCCGATCCGGTCGAGGAGGGTCCGGCTCCGGGACCGCAATGTCGTGCCGAAAAACTCGACCTGCCCTCCGGCCAGGGTCTCGGAGATCTTGGCCTCGCAGGCTTCTCTTTGGTTCTTGCGGCGAACGAATACGGTGTCGAGGACAGTCTGGTCCACGACGGTCTCGACCCCAGGGATCTGGCTCAGCAAGGAGGCAGCTTCGGCCCTGGCTTCATCGGTAGGAGCCGTGCCCGTGAGGGTGAGGGTCCCCCTGGACACGGCACCGGTCACCCAGGAAAGGCCGTTGTCCGGATGAGCGATGACCCCGTCGACCCTCCCTTGGACGACTGAGGCCTCACAACCAAACATGAAGAACAGGCCGCAGGTTGCTGCAACGGCGGCCGACCTCTGGAAAGCCATGGTTCCTCCTTAGCCGGGAAGCGCCCAGGGGCCCGGCCCATTGGGAATCGGGCCCCGCGCCTCGAATCCCCAGACGGGAACCGAGGCAGGAGCGTCACATTCAGGGAGGTGGGGAAAGCCGGGGAGTGCCTCGGGAGGGGGTTCCTCGAGGCTCACCCGCGCCTTCCTCTCTTGACGGGGGCGTGACTGAGAGCGTCACATTGGGGGCGGCCAATGTTCACAAGAAGTGACCTTTCGAAGGAAACGGCGATCAGGGGTATGAGACAGGAGCCCGGCAAGGGCGGGATCAAGGTCGTGCGGAAGCACCCGAAAGGGCCGGATGCCTCGGCCCGGTCGAAGCTGAGCGACCCGGAGCTGATCGCGGATTCCCTGTCCGCAGCGCCGGGAGACACCAGGGACTTCGACGAGCTGGTCCGGCGGCATCAGGGACATATCAGGGCCAACTGCCGATTCATCGTGAAGGATCCCGAGGCGGCATTGGACCTGGCGCAGGAGGTCTTCGTAAAGGCTTATTTCGCCCGGTCCGGCTTCGAGGAAAGGGCGACGTTCCGGACCTGGCTCCGGCGAATCAAGGTGAACCAGTGTCTGAGTTTCCGGGAAAGCCGCTGGAGCCGAAGTGACTGGAGCTTGGACGCACCGGGCCTGGAGGACGAGCCAAACCTGCGGGTGGCCCCGACCGCCCATGAGGATGTCGAGAAAAAGGAGACCGGAGAGCGAGTCATGCGAACGCTGGACAGGATTCCGGACACGCTGCGAATACCACTGGTCCTCAAAGATATGGACGGATTCAGCAATCGGGAGATCCAGGAGCTGTTGGGCATCGGACTCTCGGCGGTCAAGATGCGGATCTCGAGAGGTAGAGAGGCATTTCGGGCGGCTTGGGAAGCGGACTGGGAAGAAGAGCGATGAACGAGATCGACGATAGGGAATTGGACGAGGAGGGGGGAACCCTCCCCATCAAAGAGCTCAGCGATTTCGAGTTCCCCTCGGATACCGAGTTCTCGGACCGCGTGCGGCAGAGCATTGGGAACCGTGAGGTCGTCTCCGGAATCGTGGACCTGTCCACCTGGGGTTTCTTCAGGCTCCTCATTGGGTACCTCTCCACCCTCCTCGGCGCATTGGGTTCGCCTTCAGGTCCGGATACCGGCCAAAAGGAGTGATGATGCTGCAAGACATTCAGGCCCAACTGGGCGAGGCCTTCAGAACTCTGGTCGAGAGAGTCGTCGCCTCGGTCCCCCGACTGCTGGCCGGGATCATACTGATCATCCTGGCCGTCATCGTCGCGAAGGTGGTGGAAAGGCTCCTGCGGATAATCTTGGGGAGGTTGCGCTTCGACGCGTTGGTCCGGCGCTCCGGAATCGACAACTGGCTCACCCGGATGGGCGTTCGGCAGTCGCTGGATGACGTGATCCCGAGGGTCGTCTACTTCATCCTCCTCTTCCTCTTTGCCCGAGAGGCGGCTTCTGCGATGGGTCTCAACGCCATCGCGGAAACGATCGGATCGGTGATCGCCTATCTCCCCAACATCATCTCCGCTTTCCTGATTCTCCTGGTGGGGAGCGCCATCGCCCAGGTCGCGGGGAGGGCCGTGGCGGAAGCGGGCCGGGGAGCGGGCGTGCAGGCGGCTCCCCTCCTGGGAAAACTTCTGACCGGCGCCCTCCTTTTCGTGCTGGTCGTCATGGCTTTGGGCGAGCTCGAAGTCCAAACGCTCCTCGTTCGGGAGCTGGCGTTGGTCCTCGTTGCCGGAGCGGCCCTTTCCTTCGCCCTGTCCTTCGGAATCGGATCCAGGGACATCACTCGAAACATCCTGGCAGGTCTGTACATCAGGAAGGTCATCCGTGTCGGAGACGTGATAGAGGTGGCAGATCGACAGGGTCAGGTGGAGGCCATCACGGCCACTCAGACCATCCTCCGGGACGGGGACCGGTCCTTCATATTGAGCAACAGCGTGTTTCTGGACTCCGTAGCCTCCCGCTAGCGAAAACGTCCCCTCAGTCCATGTGACCTTCCGAAGGCAGTTCCAGTCTAGGGAATCCGGATGCTTCTGAGCCCGGCCGAAGGGCGGCCGGGATTGCATCGGACTCTCACTGGGAGATCGAGCATGTCTCCGTCACCTACGCTGCGTCAGCAAGGGGTGGTTTTGCCCCTGACTCTCTTCTTTTTCCTCCTCCTGGGGATTCTGCTCACGCCGGACGCCGGAGCCGCTCAGGGACTCACCTACAACCTCTCGCCCTCCGCCAAGTGGATCGAATGGGACGAGGAGCTCGGATTCCAGCAGTCCCGTCTTTGGGGTGGATCGGTCGGAATGGGATTCGGCCGGTACGTGGGGCTACAGGCCTTCCACTACCAGGATGACAAGCTCGAGCTGTTCGAGGATCCCGGCGAGGGGGAGCCGGCTCCGAAACTCTTCGACCTGTCCCAATCGGGCCTCCAGGTCTCTTTCTCCTTGGGATCTGGGAGGATCGTTCCAGTCCTCGTGGGCGGTGGAAGCCTCCTGACGTTCAAGCCCCGGGACGGCGACGAGCTGAAGAAGCTCTCGCTGGACTACGGTGCCGGACTCAAGGTCGTATTAGGTGAAAGCCTCCACGGAGAGGTGATCGTGGAGAGCACCCAGTACCGGCTGGACCCGGCGCTTCTCGGCACCGGCGAGCCCGGCTTCGAAGGCACCGGGCCCCTGCGCCGGAACATGGCCCTCCGGGCCAGCCTCGGCCTCCAACTTGGCAGGCGTTCCTTCAACCAGGCTGATGAACTCGACGACGCTTTCGCCCAGCGCTACCAGGCGCCCTTCGCAAACTTCGCTTTGGCGGTCGAACCTCTCCTGGGTCGGCTCGACTACGATAAAGCCATCGACCTCGACAACCAGGAGATGGCAGGGGTCCGGGCCGGTTTCGACTTCGGGTCCTTCTTCGGGTTCCGAGGGTTTCACTGGTGGGGCACCGAGTCGGACTTCCGGTCCACGACCGATTTTCGCGCGTGGGGCGGAGAGGCTCAATTCAACCTCGCCAGCGGACCTGGGTTAAATCCCTATCTGACCGCCGGCGCCGGCCAACTCTCCTGGGGGAAAGCGAAAGAAGACGAGCCCGCTCGACCCGATGACCAGACCGCCCTGATCCTCGGGGGTGGCGTAGACTTCAACTTCGGCCCGCGCATCCGGGCCACCGTGGCCGCCCGGGATTTTGTGCTCGCGGGGTCGGACCTCTCCGCGTCTCCGGAGCTCAGCACGATCTCCGACCCGGACGAGCTGATCCACAACTGGCAGTTCAGCGCCGGACTGAAATTCCTGATCGGCAGAACCGGAGTTCGAAGCGGTCGTCCGGAAGAGCCTAGAAGCATGGACGACCCTGCAACCGACCTCGCCCGGGCCGCCACGGAGCCCGTGACGGTCGCCGAGGCCGAAGCCCCCGTTGAACCTGCACCCGACCAGCCCTCCGTGGTGGCGGTCCAACCGGATCCTCAACCCCAACCGGCCCAGGTCGCGGGCGCAGGGGTTGCCGTTCCCACTCAGCCTGGCCAGGCGGTCACGGTCTCCGTGGACACGGTCGTCATCAGAGAGTCGCCGGCCAATACCATCGTCCTCCCGGTCCTGGAGAAGGGCGAGATCTACATCCGGTTCGGTGAACCGGGTTCCAGGCCGCTTATCACAACCGTCCGGGCCGAAACCGAAGGCCCTCCCGCCACCGTGGAGACCATGGTACAGACCGGTCCCACACTCGAAGAGATCCGGGAGCTGATCCAGGAAGAGCTCGGGAAGCAAACGGAACGGGAGCAGCAGGCGCTTGACAGGGAGGTTCTCGAAGAACTGGAGATCCGCCTCCAGCGGCGCCTCGACGAGATCGAGCGGGCCGCGATGCGGGCCGAGGAAGCCGCTCGGCTCCCGGCTCCGGTCACGGTCGCCCCTGCTCCAGAGGTGGCTGTGATCTCTCAGGAGGCTGAGGCATCCCCGACCCCCGGCATGGAGAGACGAGTCGAGGAACTCAGGCCCTACGGCGGGTTCAACCTCACCAACAACTTCCAGTTTGTGGTCGGAATGGGCCTGGATATCGGATCTCTCAAGCCTGGATCGAAGCTGCACCTGGTACCTCAAGCCGCCATCGGGTTCGGCCAGGGGCCGAGCAGCTTTCTGATTTCTGCGGACGTTGAGTACCGTTTCCCGACGATCGACGCGGGAGCCAGGGCCGTATTCGAGCCCATGGTCAGCGTCGGCCCCGGACTGATCAAAAGGGACGACATGGAACTCCAACTCGGCACCTTCCTGGGAACCGGACTCCGGATATTCGAGCGGAACGGCGCCGTGAGGTTCAACCTGTTCGGAGGGATTCAGGGGATCGATTTCTTCGACGATACCCGGTTCATCGTGGGCCTGCGCCGGCTCAGATAACAGGAAAGACGCCCACCTGGCCTCGGGGGCGCCGCCTGCAGAAACAGGGCGGGTCCCCGGGGTCTCCGGGTGCCGGAAGGAAGGTGATGATGAACAGTCAAGAGCAAAGTCAACCGGACCCTGGCCCGAGCAGAAGCAAGGTCCCGCTGGTGGCCGCCGTTCTGCTTCTGGCCGCCCTACCCTCCGGGTACCTCTATCTCACCGGTCGGCAGGCCCAAATGGCCCTCCAGCGGGAGAATCAGGAGCTGGTCCAACGCTCTGAGGCCCTCACCGACAGTCTGGACGGTGCCCGCACCCAACTACTCCTGGACGGTGCCCTGAACAGCTTCAGGGCGGGGGACCACGAAGGTGCCAGGGCCCTCGCGTCGGAGTTCTTCGATCGGGTGGACCGGCGCTCCCGTCGGACCGGAGCTGCCCCCAAAGAGACCGGGGCCCGCCTGGAACTCCTCTCCCGACGGGACCAAACCATCACGGAGCTTTCCCGTCAGACACCGGCGGGAGGAAGGATTCTGGAGGAGTTGGCCACCCTCCACCTGGAGCTGGCCGATCCGGACCTCAAAGCCCGGACCCCTCTCACGACCTTTCGAGCCGGCCCTGGGGATACCCTGCTTGATGGCGACGCCCCCCTGGGATCCCCTCAGGTGCGGCCCGACACCGGGGTCCAGCGGCCTGGAAGGTTACGACCCGACACGACGGTGGGGGGATAGGCGGTTAACGGCCACCCCAGCGGGTGGCCACCCCTACCCCAAAAAAGTAGTCGCCCGAGTCCAGGTTGAACCCCCCGTTCAGGTCGAGCTGGAGGTCGGCCGATGGAAGCCAGGTGACGCCTCCTTCACCGTAGTGGGTGTTTCCCGAGTCTGCGTAAAAGCCCGCATATCCCCCGTAGGCCGAGATGGAAACGTCCGACGAGAGCGAGACCGATGGGGTGAGAATCAGGGTAAGCTGGTTCTCGGCGTCCGCCATGAACGCGGAATAGCCCAGGTTGCCCGTGAGTCCGACCCGGCCGGAGAGGGGCAGATCCCCAAGGAGCGCCAGGGCCGGGATGGCCTCCTCGGAGCTAAAAGGCCTGGATCCGGTGGGAAGGAGGATCGTGGAGAGGATGGATAGGGAAAGCTTCTCCGCAGGCGGGAGCACCCTCACCTTCATCCCTAGACCAATGTCCGAAAATCCCTCCCTGTCATGAGTGGAACCACGGACTAAGGTGAACGAGTTCAGGAGGGCCTGAAGCTCAACTCCTCCGGCGAGACCGTACCGGAGGAGGCCCTGACCGAAGGAATAGAAGTCGGTCCCACCTCCAACGGCATACTCGGCGCCCAGCTCGAGCTGAAAGATCCCCGTCCCGATCACCGCGGACCCATTTCCGAGGCCGGGCCGATCGGAGGCGATGGTCTCCTGTGCGCTCAATTCACCGAAGGGCAGAAGCAGCCCCACCGAGATGACCAGCACGAGCCGGATCCCTGGCCCCGACCCCGGCTTCACCTTTCCGCTCATTTTCTCGGCACTCCTTTCCCACCTGCGGCCCCCGAGCCTATCAACGCTCCTTTTGAAGCACCTTCCCCGCCATCGTCCCCGTGAATTCCCGGTCCCTTATCGCAGCCGACCCGTTCACGAAAACATGCACCATGCCTTCGGAGAGCTGATGGGGCTCGGTGAAAGTTGCATGGTCCCGTAGAGTGTCCAGATCAAAGACGATGACGTCTGCAGCCATGCCTTCCTGGATCAGTCCCCGATCTGGAATTCTGTAGACCTGGGCCGGGAGGGAGGTCATGCTCCGGATGGCAAACGCCAGATCGATGATCCCCTCGTCGAGTACGTAGTGACGAATCTTCCGGGGAAAAGCCCCGTACGCTCGGGGGTGGGGAACACCCTCCATCCATGTGACCAGGTCCCCGTCCGAGGACGCCATGGTCCACGGCTGTTTCATGAAAGTGTAGATGTCGTTCTCGTCCATGTTGAACGAAACGATGGATGGCGACGCGACCTTGAAGAACTCGACGGACAGATCGATGGGATCCATCCCCCGTTCGGCCGCAACATCACTCAGGAGACGGCCTTCGATGGAGGGATCCTGCCGATACCGCCTGAACTGGATCCGGTCCGCTCCTCCACGCCGAGCCAGGTTCTCCACCATCTCTTCCCGGATGCGAGCAAGGGTCCCCCGATCCGCCAACCGGGCAGCCAAAGAGTCTTGTCCGCCGCTTTGGGCCCATCGAGGGAGTAGCGCGGCCGAGAGCCCGGTGGCCGAGGCCGGATAGGGGTACTGATCGGCCCAGACCTCTACGCCCTGGGCACGGGCCCTCT
Source organism: Gemmatimonadota bacterium (assembly GCA_013043565.1). Taxonomy (GTDB): domain Bacteria; phylum Gemmatimonadota; class Gemmatimonadetes; order Longimicrobiales; family Gaopeijiaceae; genus JABDNZ01. The sequence goes on from JABDNZ010000400.1 coordinate 7,394, forward strand.
CGATGCGATGAACGATGGCCTGGGAGAACCCCCATACGTTGGGACCCAGGACCTTGGCATGGGTGAACACTCCGGGGATTTCGGCTTCCCTGGCCACGGTGATGACCTCTTCCACAGCATCCACTACCCCAACGGAGTAATCGGATTCGTCTCTGACATGGCTCTGGTAGGGCACTCCATACTCCGCTGCCACCTTCCCCAACTCCACGTGTTCACGAGTGTCCGAGTAGCTCCCCGGCGTATAGAACGGACCCGCTGAAAAGCCCCAGGCCCCCTCCTGCAGACCGGCTCGGAGGAGCGCCTTCATCTCCTCCAGCTCTTCGTTCGTTGCGAAGCGGTTCTCCATTCCGATCACCGCCTCCCGGAGAGAACCATGGCCAACCATCTGGCCGACATTCACCCCGAGCCCGTCTCTCATGAAAGCGTCGCGTTGGGCTGCCAGGTCCAAGGGGCTCCTTCCGTCCGGGTTGGCCAGGATCATGGTGAGGCCCTGGGCAAGAAGGGGCCGGGCGTGACTGAGCTCGGCGGTGGCGAGCCCCCCTCCGGCGTGGGTGTGGGTATCGATGAAGCCCGGGGCCACGTAGAGCCCCGTGGCGTCGATCTCCTGCCTTCCCCGTTCTTCGCTCAGATCGCCCACCGCGGCGATCCGATCTCCCTCCAGGGCGACGTCAGCGTAAAACCAGGGGTTCCCCATCCCGTCGAAGACCTTCCCGTTCCTGATGATCACGTCGTATATACCCTGGCCTTGGACCTGTCCGCGGGATCGTGCTCCCAGTGCGCTGCCCCCCCAATCCGGATCCGCCACTCCCTCCCAAAGACCCGTCTCGGAATGGTAACGGATCCCGTGGATCCGCCCGAAATCACCGGTATCCGTCTCCCTGACGACCTCGAACCCCATCGCTTCGACGTCCTCCACCACTCCCGGGCTCCAGCCGGCGCCGGGATGAACCTCCATCTCCATGCGGGCACCGAGGGCCGGGCCGACCCGTGGAGCCTCGACGGCCTGAGGGAACGGGAGGCCTCCGTCGACGTGGTGCACGATGGCATTGACGATGGAGACCGGAATGTCCCCACCTCCCGCCGCTCCCAAGACGAGATAGGGGCTCCCGTCCTTCAGCAGCATGAAGGGTGCGATGTTGGACCACGCACGGCCACCTGGGCCGAAAGACCCCAGGTATCCTCCCAGGGTCGAGGCATAGAGGAACCCCAGGCCGGGCGTGACCACCTTAGAGCCCATGTTTGGCCCCAGGGTCTGGGTGAGAGCGACCATCATCCCGTCAGCGTCTGCGGTGGAGAGGTGAGTCGTGTGCCCGGTCTCCCCCCAACCGTCCAAGGTCTCCGCGACCTTCTCTTCATCGCGGGAGATCCGGGGGGAATCGACGGTCGTAGGGGTATCCGGCAGCGAACCCATTCGGATCTCCCGAGCGCGCTCGACCGCCCAGGCTTTTGAAGTGAGTCGAGTGGCCATTTCGACTGGGCCGTGGAGGCGCCGATCCCGGACCGCCAGCTCCAGAGCTTCTGCGACATGAACCGCTCGTTCCGCCGGAGCCATGGAGGCAAGGTCGAAGGTCTCGAGGATGTGAAGGGCTTCGATCACCAGAGCGCCGGCCGAGGGCACATACGTGCCCACCAGGTCGAGCCCCCGGTAGCTCCCGGTCACGACCACGGCATCTTCGGCCCGGTACGCGTCCAGTGACTCCATGGTGACAAATCCTCCGTTCGCCAAAATGTCGTTCGACATCCGCCGGGCGATTTCACCCCGGTAGAAGTCCTCACCTTCCCGCTTCGAGATGGTCTCCAGAGTCCTGGCCAGGTCTCCGCTGAACAGGATCTCGCCCTCCCGGTAGGCCGAGCCATCGGGCTTCAGATAGGTCCCGCGGGTCCCTTCAAACTCCGACGCCTCCCCAACCGCTTCGAGGAACTGCCCCGCCACCACCCAGTTCACCGGGAAGCCTTCCCGGGCAAATCGGATCGCTGGCTCCATGACGGTCTCGAGGGGGAGCGTCCCGAACTCGGCTTGGAGTCGAACCAGCCCGGCCACCGCCCCGGGGACTCCGATCACCGCGTATCCGTAGCCTGCCCGGGGAGCCGTTTCGGAATCATAGGTCGAAGGGGCCTGCGTGGTGGCGTCGATCCCCCGAATCCCGCCCGACGGGAGACGCACCAGAATCTGCGTCCGACCCCCGATGCTGTTCATCGTCGGCTCGACCACAGCAATAGCAAACGCGGCCGCGACAGCGGCGTCGGCAGCATTCCCTCCGGCCTCCAGGATTTGGACGCCGGCCCAGGTGGCAAGGGGTTGGGCTGTCGAAACCATGCCGTGGGGGGAGCGGTCCACCTGGAGATGAAAGGCCGGAGCCTCCTGGGCACCGATGGAGAAAAACGACAGGAGGGCAGAGAGGACAATGGCGGAAACCGTCGTGCACCTCATGATGGGCCTTGTCGAGAGTTCTGGGAAACGCATGAAGGCCTCCGAGCGGAAGTGGTCTGGAGAAGGGATGAATCTGCGTAGAGGGAGGGAGCGGTGGCTAGGGCCGTGCCCCGGACGGGGTCGGACTCCAGGGGCTGGTCGGCAGACAGCCCGAAGGCAGCATCCGGAGTAGAAAAGGAAACGGGACCCGACCGAAATCGGGCCCCATTCTGGTCAACCGGGAAGGAGACCGTCACTCCTCCTCGATATAACCTCCCTCCCGTAGCAACTCCCGAAGTCGGCTCTCCCGATCGGGGAGCGTAGTCCGGGCGATCAGGCGAGCAAAACGGATCCGGTCGTCCTCAGAGACCTTATCCAGCACTCCTATCGGAGCTCCGTAGCGGAGGAGAATCCTTTTAGCGTCCACAGCCACTGAGTCGTTCACGTACCCTCCTTTGACCTCCTTCATTCGCCGAATGGACCAAGAGGCGAAATCACATAAGTTTAGCCCATTTTCAGCCGTTTTCCAACGTGTGTCCCGGCCCTAGTTCATCTCATGCTCCTCCGGGCCCGGCAAATAGGCAGCAAGGGCGAAGCGAGGCACCAGGGCTCGGAAGCGTGACCCGTCGGGCCGCTCGAAGGTGTAGTGACCTTCCATGTACCCGGCCGGGGATTTGAGAACGCAGTAACTCTTATATTCGTGGGAGTCACCCGGGTTCAAGAGGGGCTGCTGACCCACAACACCCTCGCCGTTCACTTCGGAGTCTTCGCCGCCCGAATCGTGGATTCTCCAATGGCGAAAAAGAAGCCTGGCATCCACATCCCCCTGGTTCTCCATCTCAACATGATAGGTGAAGACAAAGCGCCCCTCGTCGAGAGATGAATCGACGAGGGAGAACGCCGGCCGAACCCGGATGAGAATCCCGTCAGTGGTCGCTTGGTAGTCCATTCCCTTGCCCGGGAGATTTCGAAAGGGCCAAACTGTCAAATCGTCCTTATCTTGTATACCCCGGACCCATCCGGTGGATGCGCCCCCCTGAAGGGCGACCCGTTGGAGGTTGGAGCCACCTGGGGATGATACCGGGCCCAGAAACCCGAGGGGAGCCAGTACAATGGCCGATGAGACCTCCGGTCTCTCCCGTTCCGTGGAAGATTACCTGAAGGCCATCTACTCCATTGGAGAGTCTGGAGCCGCGGCCTCTACCTCGGCTATTGCCGAAGCCCTGGAGGTTCAACCGGCCTCGGTAACAGGCATGGTCAAGCGCCTCGCCGAGTCGGGATTCCTCGAACACGTACCCTATCGAGGTGTCCGGCTCACAGAAGGGGGTACTCGGGAGGCTCTCCGAATCGTCAGGCGGCATCGGATCCTGGAAACCTACTTGAGAGAACGCCTCGGGTATCGGTGGGAGGACGTCCACGACGAGGCCGAGCGTTTGGAACACGCCGCGTCGGATCAGCTCATCGACCGCATGGCGTCTGCTTTGGAGAATCCGAGCCACGACCCCCACGGCGCCCCCATCCCTACCTCATCGGGAGAAGTGGAGTCGACCGGGTCCCTCACCCTTGCAGAGGTGAGCCCTGGGGAGGAAGCCGTAGTACGAGCGGTGCGGGACGATGACAGTGATGGCTTGCTGGCCGTGGAAGCTGCCGGGCTACTGCCCGGGGCCCGGGTCAGGGTGGTAGGCCGCACCCTCGCACCGCCGGTCCTTCGCCTCGAGGTCGGGGAGGACAGGCGGGAGGGCGAGGAAGGGGCCCAGGGGGCCGACCGACCGGGAGGGAACCTCGAGGTGCCGTTATCCGTAGCCCGTCGAGTGTACGTGATCTTTCCTGCACCCGGTCTGGAAGAGACGCAGGAGGTCTCATGAACGATCGCATCATCTTGGGGGTGGCCGGGGGAAGCGGATCCGGGAAGACAACCGTGGTAGAGGAGATCCTCCGAAGTCTCCACCCAACGCCGGTATCGGTGATCCATCACGATTCCTACTACAAGGACCTCGTCCACCTTCCGTTCGAAGAGAGGGCCGAGGTGAATTTCGATCACCCGGACGCCCTGGAGACGAGCCTCCTGGTAGAGCACCTCACACGACTTCGCGGGGGGGAGACGGTGGACGTACCGGTGTACGACTTCCCCACCCATACCCGGAAAGAAGAGGTACGGAAGGTCGAGGCCACTGGTGTGATCATCGTAGACGGCATCCTCGTGCTGGCCGATCCACGCCTCAGAGATCTGCTGGACATCAAAGTGTTCGTCGACACCGACGCAGACATACGCTTCATCCGACGCCTTCGTCGGGACATCAGGGATCGGGGCCGGTCGTTGGAATCGGTGGTCGATCAATACATGCAGACTGTCCGACCCATGCACCAAGCCTTCGTGGAGGGGAGTCGTGCGTTCGCCGACATCATCATCCCGGAGGGGGGCCGAAACCAGGTGGCCATCGACCTCCTGGTATCCCGTCTGAGGGTGGTGGCCGGCTGACGTAGGCGGGCGGGTGCCCTCCTCGCCCCGAGTTCTGGGGTTACCAAACCTTCAGGGCGTGATCAACGCCTTGGTGACCCTGAGGGCCTCGACGTCGGCCAGGGCTTGGTTGGCCTCATCCAAAGAGTAGGTCTTCCCGACAATATTCTGTAACGGGAGAGCCTCGCTGTGGCGCGCCAAAAGGGTCAGCGCCCGGGTGAGGTGGTGGAACCCGGTACCCCACTGGCCGAGAACCTCGGCATGTTTTCGGTTGATGTCCAAGTGGGGGTTCACGGGGGCAGTCCCTACGTCGGAATAATGCCCCACGATGACATATTTCCCACCGTCCCTCATGAGGTCCAGGCCTTCCGGGATCGCACTGGGGTGCCCGGCGGCCTCGATCACCACGTCCACCCCCCGGCCACCCGTGAGGGCCAAGACGCGATCCTTCCGTTCTTCGGCGGAAGTCCCATCCAGGTCGAAGGTCTCGTCCACGCCAAAGGTCTCGCCCAGCGCCAATCGAGCTTCCGGCGCGCCGATCATGAATACGGCCGAGGCCCCGCCCAGCCCGGCGAAGGCCGCTGCAGAGAGGCCCACAGGACCAGCGCCCTGAACCAGGACGGTATCCCCGAGCTCGAGCCGGCTCCGGTCAACCGCCGCGAACCCGGTGAACAATCCGCATCCGCCGCCGATGACCTGGTCCGCCGTCACCCCCTCCGGGATTCGGAAGACCTTCACCCCGGGTTTCAGGTAGATCTTCTCGGCCCAACCACCCAGGAGGCCGTCTCGGGCCGAATAGGTGATCCCATACACCTTTCTGCTGGCACATCGGTTGGGCTGCCGCGCGACCAGGCAGTGATAGCAGGACCAACAGGTCTCGTGGACGTCATAGAACGTGACGACATCCCCTGGACCCAGCGGGTTCCCGAGAGCATCGGCCTGGACCCCCGGGCACTCCAGGACCCGGCCCACGCTGACATGACCGGGGATGATAGGATACGGGACCCCACCGAGTTGACCGTGGAGAAGATGGACGTCCGTCCCGCACACTTCGCTGGCGACGGTCTCCAGGAGGACCGACCCCGGTTCCAGCTGAGGGTCGTCAAGCTCCCACAGCTCCACAGGAGCATGGGGAGCAACCATGACTGCGGCTCGTACGCTCATGGACAGAAACTACGGGCTGGGAAGGTGGTGGGCTACAAGCCCTCGAGACAGCTCGGAATGCCCGGCCCCGACACACCGATGGCCCTTACGGATCGCCGGACGGCCGAGGCCAGCACGCCGATCCCGTCTCCCCGCAGGGAGGAGATTCGCACGGCCCCAGACGGGTTGAAGTTCCCACCCCGCACCCAGTTGACGTAGTTTCGGTCCAAGGCCGCCACCGCCACCGTGCCCTCAGACCCCTCGGGAAGGCCTCCCTGAAGGGCCACCGCCACCTCCTGCTGTAATTCGAAGCGGTTGAAGATCCCAAACTCTTTGGGGAAGGCGATAGCGGTATCGGCCTCCGACACGGCGAAGCCGAGGAGAGAAACCGAGTCCTCCTCCACAACGATGCCCTGAGGGGCCAGCGCCTGTCTCAGGCCATTGATCTCCGCTTCGGCCGAATATGCCCATGCTCCTGCGGAGAGGTTCCAGACAAACTCCACATGGCGCCCCGGCGGCAGCCCGCAGACGAAAGGTTCAGCCGGCCGGATGAGCTGAATGTCGTTCGGAATCAGAGTCCCCCCCTTCAGTTCCCTCCCGCCGGGAAGCCGTATCTCCACCTCGGCACGGGTCCCTGGAAGGAAGACCCCCTCGGCGACATCAGCCGGTGCATAGCATGCGCCCTCCACCTCACCAGGATCGTCGACCCGGAGGCAATCCAGGGGCGACGTCAGGAGAAGTGATACCACCTCACCATCTTCGGGAAAGAACTTCACCTCGGCGTTCCGAAGGTCCTCCTCGCTCCCGGTGCCGATGGTCCAGTGCAGAAAGGTGGTAATCTGATCCGTACCATCCCCAACCCGGATGTAGGCTTCCGCCACGAGCTCGTCCTCCGGTTCGGCCAAGGTGACCTCCGTCAACTCGCACCCGCCCAGGCCGAGCACAGCGCCGGCCACGAAACCGCCCCGCAGGAAGAGGCTGGTCTTTCGAAACGGGGAGAGAGGGGTCAAAACGACACTTCCAGGCCCAGGGTAGGCAGGAACGGGAACATGGAGATTCCCGTCCGCACCGGAGGATTCTGGTCGTACTCGAAGAAGTAGAAGAGGACGTTCTTTCGATTGTACACGTTGAGAACGCTTAAATAGGGCACCAGCCTCCCCCAGCCCCGATCCAGGCTCCACCGCAAGCTTACGTCCAGGCGGTGTCGGGCGGGGTAGCGGGCTCCATTCCGTTGGCTGAGGACCACACCGTAGCCTCCCTGCCCCCCCGACCCTTCCCCGTCCGAGTCCCACTGCAACCCCGATCCGGGGATGATCCGCTGCGACAGGTAACGGTAGCTGCCGAGAGGGCGTGTGTAGGGAAGCCCAGAGCCGAAATTCCAACGGAGGCCGGCCTGGAGCCCACCCCCCAGCTCCTTTTGAAGGACCAGGTCCGCATCCACCCGGCGATCGAAGATGGGTGGATAGGTGAGGTCCGGGGCCGGGTCGAGGCCTGACAGGAAGTCGGGAAAGGTCCGGTCAGCCTGGAGAAAGGAGAGGGAGAGCCACCCCGAGATTTCCTCACCCGTATATCGAAGGAACAGATCACCGCCCCAGGAGACACCGTTTCCAGGTAGGAAGTCGTCACCGTCTTCGTTGGGGTTGTCGGCAAGGTTTGTGGTCACCACCCCCTCAAAACCACGATGGAAGGCCTCCGCGGAAAGGAACCAACCCTCTCCGGGATAACCCTCGAACCCCACTTGGATCTGGTCGGACACCACATGGGGGACCTGGTCCCCCGTCAGGATCCAGACGTCCAGACCCAGAGGAAGCTCTTCGTCCCGAATGGAATGGAGGTATTGGGTATACCTTCCTGCCGAGGCCTTCACGGCCCACTGGGTAGCCGAAAGGAACCGCTTCACCGAGATCCGGGGAGAAATCTCCCAAATGCCCGATCCCCCCGACGGGATCCAACGATCCACCCTGGCCCCGATCTCCATGATCCAGGAGGAGGACGGCGTCCAATCGGTCTGGAGGTAGGAAAACAACTCAGATCCCTTACCGTCCCCCGCGCCGAACTCCGTACCCCCGGACTCGAACAGGTTGCTGAAGGAGAGGCGGCGGATACCCACCCCGGCTCCAATGGAGAGGTACGGAGACGGGCGGATTTCAAAGTCCCCCTCCAGTGTTTTCTGATCGATGGCGGTTCGGATGTCCGTATCGTCGAAGTCGGGAAACCGGAGGCCGGAGTTGAACCTGGAAAAGCCGGACCGAATCTCCCACCAACCCCCATCCTCTCTGGGCCGGGTCCAGCGTCCTCCAATGAGGGTGTTCCCCCAATCCCAATCGATACGGAGGGGGAAGTCGTCAGGATCCAGGGTGGTCAGGTCGAGGACATCTCTTCCCGAATATGCCGACACCGAGATCCGGTCTCCCCCCTCGGTCCAGCCTTCGAAAAAGCCCTGGAGATCCGTGAGGTGGTAGGGGAAGTCCATCACCCCCCTCAGGAGTTGGTCGAAATATGACCTCCGTCCCGAAACCCTCCAGCGGCCCCTCCTCAACCCGGCCCACTCACTGGCGCCCTCTGGAAGACTCCCCTCCAACGCGAGGCGAGTCGCCAGGAGGGAAACCCCCGCGTCGCCCCCGAACTCACCCGAGCCGGCATCAGTCTCGATATCCAGAACGCTGGAGACCCGGCCGCCGAAGCGGGCCGGAAACCCTCCCGACCGCAACTCCGCCCTCTGGATCATGTCGGCGTTGAAGACCGAGAAGAACCCACCCAGGTGGGTCGGATTGAAGACCGGGATCCCGTCCAGAAGAATGAGGTTCTGGTCGGCTGACCCACCCCTCACATTGAAGGCCGAAGAGAAGTCCGAGACGGTGGTCACCCCCGGGAGGACTTCCACCGCTCGAAGCGGATCTGCTTCCACGAGCCCCGGTATGCCCTTGATCACACTCCCGGTTAGCTCTTGGACCGTCAGGCCGGCTTCATTCTCGAACCGCACTCGCTCCCGACTCCGCTCCGCTTCGACGGAGATCCCTTCCAACTCCAGAGGAGCGGTCCGAAGCGAGAAGTCGGCCGTGAGGCGTTGGTTTGAGGAAACCTCGAATTCCCTGGTTTCGGTCCCGAGCCCGAGCCGACTCACCACCGCCAGGTAGCTCCCGGGAGGAAGCGGTTCCAGGTGGTAGTATCCCAAGGCATCGGACTCTGCCCCCCGAAAAACCCGATCGGATCCGTCCCGATAGAGGAGGACCAGGACTCCCGGCGAAGGGGTCCCGTCCTCCGCCCTGATCCTGCCCTGGATGGATCCGGGGGAGACCTCCTGGCCCCAGGCCGGAGACGTGGAGGTCCAAGCGCAAGAAAGGAACAGAAGCGCCCTGGAGAGGTGTCTGAGGTGTTGGAACACCAAAAAATAGGCTCTCGGAGTCAGAGGAGAGGCTCGACCGCCACAAATTGAACACCCGATCCACGCCGGGGGTCCCCTCTCCCCAACCGGCGACGCCTTGGTTAGCCTGTGTGGCATGCGCCTCTTCTACTGCGACCACTTCGTCCTTCCCCTGCCCCGGGAGCATCGATTCCCCATGGAGAAGTACCGACTTCTGAGGATGGGGGTGGAGACCCTTCTGGACGAGACCGGTGGAGACCTTTGCGTACCCGACGCGGCTACGGACGCGGAGCTCGGCACGGTCCACGATGAGGAGTACCTCCGAAGGGTCCGTGAAGGCAGCCTTTCCACCTCCGAGATCCGGCGGATCGGCTTTCCCTGGTCGCATGCCTTGGTGGAACGATCCCGCCGATCGGTGGGCGGCACCTTGAGCGCGGCAAGGGCTGCCGTCCAGGACGGACTGTCGGTCAACCTCTCCGGCGGCACCCACCATGCATTCCCCGACCGGGGAGAGGGGTTCTGCGTATTCAACGACGTAGCAGTGGCCGCCCGGGTTTTGTGCCGAGAAGGGGTGGTCCAGAGGTGTGTGGTCTTGGATTTGGATGTGCACCAGGGTAATGGCACGGCGTTCATCTTCCGGGACGATCCGACGGTTTTCACCCTCTCGGTCCACGGAGCCAACAACTACCCGTTCCGGAAGGAGCCCGGAGACCTGGACATGGAGCTCCCGGACGGCGCCGGGGACCGGGACTTCCTGGATATCGCCATGGATGGGGTTCGCTCCGCACTCTCGGCATCAGCTTTCGACCTCGCATTTTTCATCGCCGGCGCGGACCCCTTCGAAGGGGACAGGTTGGGCCGGGTATCCGTGTCGAAAGAAGCGCTGCAGGAGAGGGATCGGTTCGTATTCGCCGCCTGCAGGAAGGCCGGAATCCCCCTTGCCGTGGTCATGGGAGGGGGATATGCGACGGACATCAACGATACGGTGGACATCCACGTCAACACTGTGAGACAAGCGGCTGATTCCATCCGCCGATAAGATCGTGGCATCCCCACCACCGTCCCTACCACCCTCCCTCCAGCCCATCGCGAGTGCCCGTGCCGCAAGCCCGTCGCGAGCGCCCGTCCCGCAAGCTTGTCGGAGAGGCCGATTGGCGAGGGTCCATTTCACCCCCTAGCTTACCCACCGTCTCAACCAAAAGCTCGGAAACTTCGCTACGACACCCTCGGAGGTCCCTATGCGAATCACACACCCCCTCCTGGTTGTTGGACCCCTGTTGTTGATCCTTGGAATCGTCGCTCCAAATGGCCTGAAAGGGCAGGAAAAGACCGTCACTCTCGAGATGTACCTGGATCTGGAATCTGCATCCAACCCGCAAATCTCCCCGGACGGGACCGAGATCATCTTCACCCGTGGCGGAGTGGATAACGTCAACGATCGCAGATACTCCCAGATCTGGATCATGGATGTCGACGGGAGTCGGAAGCGTTACCTGACCGACGGATCCTCTCCGGTCTGGTCACCGGACGGATCCCGCATCGCCTTCACGGCCCAGGGTGAGCCCCGGGGGAGCCAGGTTTTCGTCCGCTGGATGGACGCCGAGGGAGCCACAAGCCAGATCACCAGAGTGGACCGGGGTCCCGGAAGCCTGAGATGGTCCCCCGATGGGACCCAGATCGCCTTCACCATGGCAGTGGAGGACGCCGAACCCTGGACAGTGAGCCTTCCCGACCGTCCCAGGGGCGCCCAGTGGACCGAAGGCCCCAAGATCGTGGACCGGCTTTCCTATCGCCGGGACCGGCAGGGGTTCGTGGACACGAGCCACTCCCACATCTTCGTCGTCCCCGCCGACGGCGGGACCCCACGCCAACTTTCGGACGGGGAGTGGAACCATTCGGGTCCCCGGTGGTCCCCCGACGGTTCGGAGATCTACTTCTCCTCGCTCCGGGAGGAGGAGGCCGACTGGATGTGGAGGGAATCCGAGATCTACGCGGTCGACGTCGAGACCGGAGCCTTCCGGCAACTCACGTCTCGGAGAGGCCCTGATTCCGGACCCGTTCCCTCCCCCGACGGTAGCCTCGTCGCATACCAGGGACAGGACTGGTCAACGGACACCTACGTGGAGAACGGCCTCTATGTCATGAATGTCGACGGGTCCGATCCCAGGCGGATCGCCGGAGAACTGGGACGGTCCCTGGGCAACGTCACCTGGGCCCCCGACGCAAGCGGAGTCTATTTCAACGCACCCATGAAGGGGAATTCAAACGTCTGGTTTGCCCCTCTCAACGGAGAAGCCCGCCCCGTGACGGAGGGGAACCACATGCTCTCCTTCACCTCCACCGACGGGAATGGGAGCTTCGCCGCCACCATCTCCTCCTACCACGAGCCGGGTGACATCTGGACCTTCAACGTTGCCAACCCCTCTCGAATGGAACGGCTCACGCGAGTGAACGAAGATGTCTTGCACAGCGTGACCATGGGCGAGGTGGAGGAAATCTGGTACCAGTCCACCGGTGGCCTGGACATCCAGGGATGGATCATCAGGCCCCCGAACTTCGATCCGTCCGAGAAGTATCCTCTGATTCTCACCATCCACGGCGGGCCCCACAGCATGTACGGCGTGGGATTCAGCCACCGCTGGCAGAACCACGCCGCCGAGGGGTACGTGGTCCTCTACACCAATCCCAGGGGGAGCGCCGGTTACGGCAGTGCTTTCGGGAACGAGATCAACAACGCCTATCCGGACAAGGATTTCGATGACCTTATGAACGGCGTGGATGAGGTCATCGCCAAAGGGTACATCGACGAGGAGAACATGTTCGTCTACGGCGGATCCGGCGGCGGGGTCCTGACGGCCTGGATCGTGGGCCATACGGATCGCTTTGCCGCCGCCTCCTCCAACTACCCCGTCATCGACTGGATCTCTTTTGTGGGCACCACCGACGGGGCCAGTTGGTACCGGAATTTCGAGAAGTTCCCTTGGGAGGACCCGTCCGAGCACCTGGAGAGGTCACCTCTCATGTACGCCGGGAACGTCACCACCCCGACCATGCTCATGACGGGTGAGCTGGACCTGAGAACCCCCATTTCCCAGACCGAGGAATTCTACGCAGCCCTGAAGGTCCAGAAGATTCCCAGCGTGATGCTCCGCTTCAAAGGGGAATATCACGGGACGTCCTCCATCCCCTCCAACTACATGCGCAGTCAGCTTTACATGCATAGTTGGTTCGAGAAGTGGAAGAAGTAGGGCCCGAGGTCATCGCATGTCCCGGAACCGGGGCCGGCCTTCGGGCCGGCCCCTTCTTCTTTACCGGAAAGCTTGCGGGAAACCAGCCAGGTAGCTGGTATTTGTAGTAGGCAGTTCATCCCCTTTCCTTCCCGGGGGGCCTTGTTCAACTCCGTTCCGGAGGCTCCATGCAGGATTCCAACACACAACTCCGCCTCATATGGCCCCCACCCGGCTTAGAGGCCTGTCAGGGCATACTCTGGAGGAAAGCAGGACAGCTGGGGTTCGGAAGTACGGTCATGGTGCTCCCGTTCCTTCTTGCCACAACCTGGTCCCAACCTTTCTCCAGTCTCGGAGTCTTTGGGGAAGCATGGTGGCTCCTGGGACTCAGCACCGTCGTCGGGCTTCTCATCATTCTGAGGGCTCTAGCCGGGATCTTCGGGTTCTTCCGGAAAACCACCCAGGCGGCCGAACATGGGATCGACCTTGAAACCGCCCTCCAGGTGGGATCTGATCATGCGGGAGACACGGGTGCGCTCCTTCAGGGAACCAGAGAGTTCTATTCCCTCGACGAGCGTAAACGGATGCGCGTCGTCCAGGCCCGGATCTGGTCATCCATCTTCCTCCTTTCCGCGGCCACCTGGATCAGCGTGGGTTGGTTGGTTTCGGTTCTCCTGGCTACGCGGGATGTCATCGGGCCTGTGGGAGCCTGGCTCCTCACGCTGGGTCCCGCCGCCGGGATGCTCCTGGCAGTCATGGTCTCCTTGGGTTACGAAGGGACGCTGTTGACCAGCGTCCGAGGACCCTTCCTCTGGAACCGCTGGAATAACCCTGGGCGGGAGAACGCCGCCCAGCTTTGGGGAAAGGGACTTCAAGGGCTCCGGATGCAGCGGGGTGAGGCCACCGTGTCCGGGAAGACCGCGGGGGTGGTGGGGATGGCTTCCGTTGCGGCCTTCGCCTTTATGACCGTCGTCCCAATGGCAAGCCTGGCGGTTGCCACTTCCGTGGGTCCGGTGTTGGCCACCGCCGCCGTCCCGAAGTTCTCGGCCACCAAACAGCGGGCCGTTTCCGCTCAGGCCTTGGAACGGTTCAGGGTCCCGACGGACCCGGGGATCTCACCTCAACAGGCAGGTGAGGCCTTACACGTGCTGGCCTCGGTGGGTCAAGGCAACACCGAGAACGAGTGGTTCAAGCCCGCCGTTAGGACCTTCGAGGAGAAGTGGATACCGAAGGGGTCCAAGGAAAATGTGGGGGTCATGCTCCAGAAATGGCCCATCGAGCTCTTTCCCAAAGCAGTCGTGGGTCTTTCCCCTGAGGCGGAGGCATTCCTTCGCCTGGTAGCTCAACACCCAGGGCTGGCTGAGTTCGAGGTGATCGGGAGGGCTGAAGGCATCGATATCATGGGAGGCCGGTTCACCCTCCCCCTCCCCGAAACCGCCAACGCTCTCGATGTCCCCATTCCCAGGCTGACCCCGGTCCGGGAAGCCGGCTATGCCATGGTTGCGAGGTCGGTGGTTCAGTATCTAGACGGGGATTTCACTGGCGCCGAGCTAACCCTTCGGACCCTGATATCCGCTGGGGTTCTCTACGGAAGGGAGGCCTCCTTCCTCATCGACACCCTCATCGGGTATGTCCTGGCCGGGTACGGAGCAGACGCCCTCGTGGGCTTCTATGAAGCCACTGGCAGGCAGGAAGAAGCGGATGCCCTTCGCTGGGTCCGAGAGACCGCCAACGCCATGGGGAAAGCCATGCGTATCAGTGGAAACAGCCCGTCCGCAGCCCTGCAGCAAATGCCGGCCAGAGTCCTGGACACCAACGAGGTGAGGGGAATCCGGTGGGAGTTCTTCTGGCTTCTGTCGGGGATCAGCCCTTGCATCAACCCCCATCAGACCGTGTTCGGACCTGGTTCGAGCGATGAGGAGTTCAGGGAGTCCGCCAGGAAGGCTCTGGTTCGGTACCCGACTGAAGGGGCCGTCCTGGACGTTCTGGAAGGTGGGTTCTTCGATATCCCCAAACCCGGCGGCTGGGACGGATTGGCGGCCAGAATCATGGGTGCCACGCTCGGCCCCAGGGCCGGAATGTGTGCCTCGGTCCTGGCCTCGCCCTACCTCTAGGAGAAGCGCGAGACGTTACACGCCCAGGGCGGTGAGGTTCAGCTGCCCGTCCTGGACGGGTGGGCACCAGAAATAGGCGCCCGTCACGGGCCGGGAAAAACGGAACAGGGCATCCACGGTCCCGTCCTCGAGGCCGGACATCCTGGTGAGCAGAGCCTCGAAGGAATCCAGGGTGGCTCCGAAGGCGACGAACTCCAGCCCCTCACCGGAAGCGTCGGCCCAGGGCATGGAACGGCGCACCACAAAGGCTTCCGGCTCAAAATCCTCCTGTGCGGTCCGCTTCACGTGAGCCGACTCGGGAGCGTCCTCCAACTCCTCGTTGTCGGTCAGCCGCCGCCCGAACACATGGTCCCGCTCCTGGGCACCCAGATGGTCAAAAACGGACAGGTCGTGGATCCACTTCTGGGCCGCGACGAAGCTCGATCCGTCCAGGGCCGGGCCGACCCCCGAGAGAACCGCGGCCGCCACGGCCTCGTCGTCTTCGGGGTTCTCCGTGCCGTCTTCATAGCCACTCAGATCCCGCCCCATTCCTTCGGGGGTTTCATCGTGCTTGAACCCGTCCACCACCTCGTCAAGCCGGAAGGCCGGAGCCACGAGGCTTTTCAGCTTGTTGGCTTGGTGAACCAGCTTCCCGAGATCATCGCCCCTGAGCCAGACCCAGAGGGCCGCCGGCGTAGCCGGGATATCCACACCCGGGCCCACCATGCTGGGAAAGGACCGGAGTCCCGCCACTTCCGCGCCGAGGGCCGAGACTACCGATGGCCCGATTCCCACGACCATATCCTCTCCGAGGCCATGGTCCCGCAGGGCGATCAGGGACCCCGCCGGATCGGCTCCGTGAACCAGTCCGAAGGTGAGGAATCGACAGCAGTCGGGGACGGGGAGAAGGATTCCGGGTTGAACCGTGTTCATTGATCTGCCTCAGCGGTATCTGTCGGGTAAGCATCCCTGGGTGGAACGGGGTCCTCGCGGCCAACAACCCGGCAAAAACCGTTCCGGTCTAGACGTCCACCTCCACCGCAACTCCCTGGGCTTCCAGGGCCTGTATGATCTCCTCGACATGGTCCCGTCCTCTGGTTTCAATCTGAAGGACGATTTCCACATCCCCGACCGAGATATCGGCGAACCCCCGCCGGTGGTGAATGTCCAGTACGTTTGCCCCCCTGGCCGCCATCAGGTCCGTGAGAAGGGACAAGGAGCCAGGCCGGTCCCGGACCTTTACGATGAGGTGGGTCATCCGGCCGTCTCCCACCAAACCCCGCTCGATAATACGGGAGATCATGTTCACATCGATATTTCCCCCACACAGGATCCCCACAACCCGTTCCCCTTCCGTCACTGGAATCCTCCCTGCCAGGAGGGCCGCCAACGGCACGGCGCCGGCGCCTTCCACCACCGTCCTTTCCCTCTCCAGAAGAAGAAGGATCGCCCTGGCGATCTCCTCCTCCTCAACCGTCACGATGTCGTCCACCAGCTCCTGGATATGGGGGAAGGCCAGGTCGCCGATACGCTTGACGGCGATCCCGTCGGCCAGTGTCTCGGCGCTCTCGATGGCGACGATTTGACCCATCTCCAGGGACGCTTTTGCCGATGCCGCCGCCGCGGCTTCGACGCCGATTACGCGCACCGAGGGCTTGAGGGCCTTCACAGCCACCGCGATTCCAGAGATCACCCCCCCGCCTCCGATGGGCACCACGACCGTATCGAGATCCGGGACCTGGTCCAGGAGCTCCAGCCCTATGGTGCCTTGGCCGGCGATGACGGATGCGTCGTCGAAGGCATGGACCAGGGTCATGCCTTCCTCGTCAGCGAGGCGCTCGACCTCCTTCACCCCATCGGAGAGAGTGGCACCCATTTGAATGACTGACGCCCCGTAGCCCCTGGTGTTCGCCACTTTGATGAGGGGGGTGAACTCGGGCATCACGACGGTAGCCGAAATGCCCAATCGGGAAGCGTGAAACGCCACGGCCTGTGCGTGGTTCCCGGCGCTGGCGGTCACCACGCCCTTCTGCCGTTCCTCGGGCGTGAGCTGGAGGAGCTTGTTCAGGGCTCCCCTATCC
>JABDNZ010000401.1 GCA_013043565.1 Gemmatimonadota bacterium
CCAAGGAGTGAGGCGGAGATCCCCTCGGTGGCCCCGTTGAAAACCACGACCTCCGTCATAGGATCGTACTGAAGGCCGTAGTACCGCCGCTGGGTTTCGGCGATTGCCTCTACCAGTGGAGGATGGCCTCTCGACCGGGCATACTGGTTTCTTCCGGACCGAAGGGCTCGAACCGCTGCTTCGACGATCTCATTCGGGCCTTCGAAATCAGGGAATCCCTGGGCGAGGTTAATGGCTCCGTGTTCCTCCGCCAGAGCGGTCATTTCGGCAAATACTGTGGTGCCGAACGGCGCGAGTTTTTCGGTGATCACGACCTTGGCCCTCGGTGTACGTTTGAACTGACCTATCGCTGGGGGGTCAAACATAAAGCGTACGGTCAGGGACCCGCGATGCCATGGCCTTGGCAAAGGGTGGGAGTTTTGTCATATGTTCGGGTCGAGGATGAACCTACATGGAGTACGTCGATGCAGCCCAAGTGGTTGAATCATATAAAGTTAAGTGGACCGAGGCCCTATCTCTTCGCGGTCCTCCTTCTCACTGCCTTTGGCGTGGACCAACTCCCCGCCGCTGCCCAGACCGGTGCGTCTGTTCCGGCCGAATACCCCACCGGTACCGATGATAGAAGGTCGGAGGCCATTGCCCGGGTGGTGGAGCGGCTGGAGGCAGAGATCCGGACGGCCATGGAGGAGGGTCGGATTCCGTCGATCACGGTGGCTCTCACGGACCGAGAGGGAGAGCTCTGGGCGGGTGCCTACGGCGAGAGTAATCGATGGGCCGGGACACCGGCTTCCACCGAGACGGTTTACCTCATCGGTTCGACGTTCAAGGCCCAGTCTACCATCGGCCTTCTCCAACAGATGGAATCGGGCCTCTTTCGCCTGGACGATCCGGTGAACCCCTATCTGACCGGGTTTCAGATTCGGGAGGAGCCTGGCTTTCCCGTGACCTTCCGGCAGCTCCTCACCCATACGTCCGGCCTTCCCGCCGCTTATGGCGGACACGACGTGTGGGGAGAGACGGTGCCAGATCCGCTACCTGACTACCTGCGGCGATCTTTGCAGGTCGAAGGGCCTCCGATGGAGAGAGTGGTCTACTCGAACTTGGCCTATACCCTGGTGGGTTATTTGGTGGAGCACTTCAGCGGGATCCCCTATAAGCAGTACATCGCGGAGCGGGTTTGGGCCCCCCTGGGTATGAGCACTACCGCTTTCAGCCCCACGCCGAGCATGGAGGAGCGCTTATCGATTCCCTATGCTCCGAACCGTCGCACCGGGGAGCTGGCCCCGGCGGGACGAACCAAAGCCGATGTATGGCCCGCCGGCATCGTGTACGGGACGGTCCATGATCAGGCGAGTTGGGTCCGATTCAACCTCGGGGACGGGGCCGTAGAGGGCGGCCGGCTCCTTCAGCCCGAAACCATGGAATTGATGCATACACTCCAGTTCCCCCGGTTTTCGGGCGGGAAGATGGGGGGCGGTTGGGGTTATGATCGAGCCGGTTATGGACTGACGTGGTGGACGTCGGACCGTGACGGCGAGGCGTTTTTCGCCCATTCGGGGAGTGTATCGGGATATACCGCGTTTGTAGCGGGCAATCGGTCCAGGGGTTTCGGCATCGCCATCCTCACCAACGGTCACCGGGCTCACCGGCACCTGGTCCCGGTTTGTAACCTGGCCCTGGATCTCCTGGCGGAGGAGCTGGCCGAGTCGAGGTAGGGGGGCGGACTCCCACTTGCGACACAACCTGCGAGGCGGGCATCTTTCCTGGACCCAACCCACAGGAAAGGAGCAATCGCATGCCTTGCCTCAAGGATCCTCTCCTTTTTTTCTGTTTCCGGGTGACCCTCCCCCTTTTGGTTTTCGCGGCGATCTTCCTGCCTCAGGAAACGGCGCACGGACAAACCGAAACCCCCGTGGGGATCACGGTTTTCTTTCTTGATTCCGAATTGGAAGACGAGACGGCTCAGTGGCTGCAGTACGGAGTCCCTCTGGCAGTGGCTCTGGACCTGAGTCAGGACCCTGCCCTGGACATTCGCACCGTGCCCATGTTCCCGGGTCGATTGAGGCGAATGGGGTTTCCTGACCTGGTGGGGGTTGGCTACAGCTCTGGGCGGTTTATCACCAGAGGGCATGAGAGTGAATGGTTTGTCCTCGGCCGGGTATCGTCTGTTGGAGGAACGATCGGGGTGGACTTCGAGCTGCATCCGGCTCGTCTCAGCATCGGAAGTTCCTCCGAAAGAAGCTTCACGGGTGAGGATGCCCTGCCGTTGGCGGATGAGATCTCCACATGGATCAGGGTGGGCATAGGGCATTCGCCGGAGGAGGGAGGGTCCCTTCCCGACCGGCCTCTGTCGGAGATGCTAACGGATGATGCCCATGCATTCAGGCTCTATTCCGAGGGGATCCGAGAAGCGTTGGTGTCCAACGACGAGCCAGGGGCAATCTCCGCTTTTGAAGGGGCCGTTGAAGTCGATCCAGGATTCGTTCTGGCTCAGCACGCCCTTTCCGAGGTTTACGCTGATCTGGGCCAGGTTGAGGACGCCGTGGCCGCCTTGGAGGCGGCTGTTGTGCACCTGGACCGCCTGCCCGAGAGAGCTCGGTTCCGCGTACGAGCTGACCACCAGTGGCTGGTCGAGGGGGACCCAGAGGAGGCTTTGAGGGAATTGGAGCGATGGGCCGATCGCCATCCCCGGGACGTCGTGGCTTTCCACCGCAAAGCCGAAGTTCTGTCCGAAATCGGGCGCCATGACGACGCGATTGAAGCTCTCGGTCTGGCGTTCGACGGAGGTTCATCGGAAACAAGAGCCCTATTCCGCCTAGGCGATCCCTGGCTGGAGCGCGGCGACACCACGGCCGCCCTCAAGTACTACAGAACGTTCGAAGGCCTGGAGCCCCAATGGAAAGGCACCCTCCGTTCCTTGGCGGAGGCTGACCGGGCAGCAGGCGATCTGGAGAGGGCACGGGGTCGCCTTCAGATGTTGGCGCTCCTCGCACCGACGGATCCGCAAGTTTGGGCCGACCTGGGCGTGATCGTCGCCGGTCTAGGGGATCCTGGGGCCGGTTTCTCCTTGCATGAGGAGGGATTGGCTCGTGCCGAAACACCTGAAGACAGGGTGTGGGCACT
>JABDNZ010000419.1 GCA_013043565.1 Gemmatimonadota bacterium
GTTCGATACGGTGCTCGAGGTTTCCAGCGGAAAATTCGCAGTTTCCAATCACCAGGGTTCCGATGATTGATCCCCAGCTGAAGGAGTATTACGAAGAAGAACTCCGCTTTCTCAGGCGCCTCGGCGCTGAATTCGCGAAGCAACACGAGGAGATCGCGGACGGATTGAGGTTGGAACCCAACCGCTGTGACGACCCACATGTGGAGCGCCTTCTGGAGGGGTTCGCCTTCCTTGCAGCGAGGGTTCATCGCCGGATTGATGACGACCTCACCGAGATAAGCCAATCTCTCCTCAGCCTGGTCTATCCACACTACCTCAGACCGATCCCATCCATGTCCGTGGTAGAATTCCAGCCGGACCCGGACCAGGGAGCACCTTCGTCAGGTTTCCTGATCGAGTCGGGCCGAAGTTTGGTTGCCCCACCCACCAAAGGGGTCCGATGTCGCTTCAAGACCTGCTACAAAACAACACTCTGGCCGCTTGAAGTGGCCGAGGCCAAGTGGCATGCCCCCCACGAACTGGACCTTGGTGGTCCGGCAAGAGATCTCACCGCCGTGCTTCGACTCCGGTTGAAGTGCCAGGGAGATCTGACGTTTCAAGATCTCGGGGGACTCGAAACCCTCCGCTTCTTCCTCAACGGGGACCTTCCCCTGGTCTCCGCTCTCTACGAACTCCTGGACAACAGCTGCACGGGAATCCTCCTGCGGAGCGAGGACGACACGAGTGGCAATTCCACCACCACGCTCCCGAAAGGGTCTCTGGTTCCTGTCGGGTTTGGCGAGGACGAGGGTTTGTTGCCCTACCCCCGTCGGTCGTTTGTGGGGTATCGGCTCCTCCAGGAGTACTTCACCTTCCCCTACAAGTTCTTTTTCTTCGACCTGACCGGCTTGGACCGGTTGCCATCGGTAACCCAGGGGAATACGGCGGAGGTGCTCTTTCTCATCGGACCCTTCGAGGACCCCGATCGGGATCAGGCCCTCAATCGGTTTGTAAACCGTGAGACCGTTCGACTCGGTTGCACTCCGGTGGTGAACTTGTTCGAAGGGGAGTCCGAACCTGTTCGCCTGAATCAGAAACGGACGGAGTATACTCTCCGGGCCCGTGGCTCGAAGGAGTTCCCGCCGGAGATCTTTTCAGTGGACGAGCTCTGCGCCGTCACGCCCAGCGCCCCTCGTAGGATCCCCTTTGCTCCCTTCTTCTCCTATAGAAACCGGCAGACTGGCGAAGGCGGCGGAATGTTTTGGCACGAAAGGCGTCACGCCAGCACGTGGATTCCAGGAGGGGCCACCGACGTGAGTATAGCATACGTCGACCAAGCTGGGAGTACAGTCTACCCGGAGTTCCCCTCCGCCAGCGCCCAGCTGACCTGCTTCAATGGACGGCTTCCTTCCATGCTCTCCATGGGGAGCGAGACAGGGGACATGGACCTGGAAGGTGGTGGTGCACCCCTCCGGGCCACGGTGGCCTTGATGCACCCAACTGAACCCATACAACCACCCCTGGATGGATCCATCCACTGGCGGTTGATTTCTCAGTTATCCCTGAACTACCTCTCTTTGGTTGGGGAGGACTCCCCCGAAATGTCCGAGGGCCAGCCGATTCTGGAGGGAGCCAAGCCCAGGTCGGGGGCTCCCCTGAGAGAACTCCTGAGACTCTATAACTTTGGCGACTCCAACACGGGTGAGAAGCACATCCAAGGAGTCTTCGCCGTGAACAGCGAACCCTGGTACGCCCGGGTCAGAAGCGATCAAGGACTCAGCTTTGCCCGGGGCCGGAGGATCTTCATCGACCTGGATGAAGAACACTTCTCGGGTGGGGGGATCTATCTATTCGCAAACGTACTGGAACGCTTTTTAGCCCTGTACGCATCCATGAACAGCTTCAGCGCCCTCGTGGCTCGAGTGCGCTCGAAACGTAAGACCTACACGTTGAGGGAATGGGAACCGAGAGCCGGGTACCGCCCGCTGATCTGAAGCCCGAAGCTTGGGAAGCGACTCTGAACGAAGCACCTGAATCGTTCGGGTTCTTTCAAGCTGTGCGCCTCCTGCACCGCCGCCTTGAGGATCGCAAGGCGGTGGGAGAATTCGCAGACCCTTCAGAGGAAGTCGTTCGGTTCTCGGCGAATCCTTCCCTGGCCTTCCCGGCCGGGGAGATCCAGTACCTTCGGCTCGATCCTGATGGCCGAGCCGATATGATGACCAACTTCCTGGGCCTTGTGGGACACATGGGCGTCCTTCCCACTCAGTACTCTCTCCTCCTCGATAATCAGGCTGCGGAGGAGGGTGACCCGGATGGGCTCAGGGAGTTCCTGGATATCTTCCAACACCGAATCATCTCACTATTCTATAAGGCTTGGGAGAGGTCCCATTTCTATGTCCCCTTCGAGAGAGGGGAGGAGGACCCTCTCTCTAAACGCCTGATGGACCTCATCGGGTTGGGGGCAGGAGATCTCCGGGGCAGGATGGCTATTCGGGACGAGGCTCTCCTCTTCTATGCCGGCCTTTTGGGTTCTCACCACCGAAGCGCCGTGGCTCTCGAAAGGCTGCTGAGGGACTACTTCGAGGTGCCGGTGGAGGTCGTGCAATTCAGGGGTGGATGGTACGGCCTTTCGTTGGATTCCCAATGCCGACTCGATGACGATGAGGAGTCTGGAGGAGGGTTGGGAGAGGGCTTGGCGGTTGGGGACGAGATCTGGGATCCCCAAGCCCGAATCCTGCTCAAGGTTGGACCCCTCCGCAGAGAAGAGTACGACTGCTTCCTTCCAGGAGGAAAATCCTACAAGGCCCTGAAGGGGATTACGCAGTTTTTTGGAGACGGACAATTCGATTTCGAAGTCCAGCTCATCCTCCACGGGGATGATGTCCCCGGAGTTGTTTTAGGCGCTGAGGGGGAGGATGCTCCACCCCTCGGTTGGTGCACCTGGATACGCACCCGCCCCTTCTCACGGAATGCCGACGAGACCACTTTCCCAATCTGACTGGAGACCCAGCAATGAACGTTGATCCGAGAGCCCTGGTTGGGAGACTCAATCACGATACTCGGAACGCCCTCGAAGGAGCTGCTGGGCTTTGCGTGAGCCGAACCCACTACGACGTTGAGGTCGAGCATTTCCTTACCAAGCTTCTCGACGACACGTCCAACGACGCTGCGCAGATCCTCAAACATTTCGATGTGAATCGTTCCCGCCTTGCCAAGGACCTGACGGAAAGCCTCGACCTGCTCAAAACCGGGAACCCCCGAACGCCGGCTCTGAGTCCAAAGCTGGTGAACCTATTATCCAATGCATGGCTGATCTGCTCTTTGGAGCAACGCTCCCATCAGGTTCGAACCGGACACGCCATCCTCGCCCTGGTCTCCGACGCCGATCTTCGTCGCCTGGCCAACGCGATCAGTCGTGAGTTCGAAAACATCTCCGCGGAAGAGTTGAAGGAGTCGCTCGAAGCCATCATCTCCAAATCCTCGGAGGAAGAGGAACTGGGCGGGGAACCGGATGCGCCTGGTGCACCGGGGAAACCCACGAAGACTCCGAAACTTGACCAGTACACCCACAACCTGACCGAACGGGCACGTTCGGGGGAGATGGACCCGGTTCTTGGGAGAGACTTCGAAGTTCGGCAGGTCGTGGACATTCTCACACGCCGGCGACAGAACAATCCCATTCTGGTAGGGGAAGCCGGCGTGGGGAAAACCGCTGTGGTGGAGGGCTTTGCCATGCGGGTGGTCAAAGGTGACGTGCCGGATGTTCTCAAGAACGTCACCATTCGGACCCTTGACCTCGCACTCTTGCAGGCCGGCGCGGGCGTCAAAGGCGAGTTCGAGAACCGGCTCAAGGGCCTCATCCAAGAGGTCAAGTCGTCGCCGTCCCCCATTATCCTTTTTATCGACGAAGCCCACACAATGATCGGGGCCGGGGGCGCTGCAGGGCAGGGTGATGCAGCGAATCTTCTCAAGCCCGCCCTAGCCAGAGGGGAACTCCGAACGCTGGCGGCAACCACCTGGTCCGAATACAAGAAGTACATCGAAAAAGACCCGGCCCTGGCCAGGCGGTTTCAGCTCATCAAAGTCGAGGAGCCCGACGAAGGACTCTGCCAGGTCATGTTGCGGGGTGTCGTACCCTCTCTTGAGAAGCACCACACGGTTCGCATACTGGAAGAGGGGATGGAGGCTGCAGTCCGGCTCTCAGCCCGGTATCTCTCGGACCGACAACTGCCCGACAAAGCGGTGAGTGTCTTGGATACGGCCTGCGCTCGCCTCGCCCTGGGGCAGAGTGCCACTCCTGCACCCATCGAAGCGGAAAGACGGCGGCTGGACGACCTGGCCGTCCAGGATCGGGTGCTCCAGAGAGAACAGGCCACCGGCGCGGACCATGCGGAATACCTGGCGGAGATCGCCGAGATGCGGGCGTCCACCGAAGCTGAGCTGGCCGAGTTGACCGAACGGTGGGAGAAAGAACGAGCCCTGGTACTGCGCATACGTGAGCTGCGGGAGACGCTGGAAGCCACGGCCTCCGGCGACGGGGCAGGCGACTCCCTGGAACCCGTTGGAGCCGAGAGTGAAGACTCTGAAACATCAGAGGCCGCAGAAGCCCGGGAGAACCCCGAGGTTGACGCCGCAGAGGAGCCGCCCTCACCGCCAGCCGACCCGGAGGAACTCCGGGCCGAATTGATGGGACTGAATGAGGAGCTGGACAAGCTCCAGGGGGAGAATCCCCTGGTTCCGGTTTGTGTGGACGGTGAACTGGTGGGTCAGGTGATTTCGGGATGGACCGGGATTCCCGTGGGCAAGATGATGAGGGATGAGGCAGCCACGGCTTTGGAACTTGAGAAGCACCTGGGGGAGAGAATCATCGGGCAGGATCACGTGTTGGAGGTGGTCAGCCATCGCATCCGTACTTCCTACGCAAAAATCGAGGATCCTGGCAAGCCCAAAGGCGTGTTCCTCTTCGTGGGTCCCAGCGGGGTCGGAAAAACCGAAATGGCCCTCACCCTCGCCGATCTCCTTTTCGGCGGTGAACGGAACATGGTCACCATCAACATGTCCGAGTTTCAGGAAGCCCACACCGTCTCCACGCTGAAGGGATCGCCTCCGGGTTATGTGGGATACGGGGAAGGCGGAATCCTCACGGAGGCCGTCCGTCGGCGCCCCTACTCCGTGGTCCTACTGGACGAAATCGAAAAGGCACATCCGGACGTCCTGGAGCTTTTCTTCCAGGTTTTCGACAAGGGAAGAATGGAGGATGCGGAAGGTCGGGTCATCGACTTCAAGAACACCGTCATCATCCTGACCACCAATGCTGGAACCGACACCATCATGACCCTCTGCGACGACCCCGAGACCATGCCCACCTGGGAAGGACTCGGGAAAGCGTTGAAGCCGGAGTTGGACGGAGTCTTCAAGCCGGCGTTCTTGGGAAGAACGGTCATCATCCCCTTCTTCCCCCTCCGGGACGAGCCTCTGAAAACCATCGTCAGGCTCAAGCTGAACAAAATCCGGAGGAGGCTCGAGGAAACGAGAGGGATGGCCCTCACATATGAACCAGCCTTGGAGGATGAGATCGCCCAGCGATGCACCGAGGTGGAAAGTGGTGCCCGAAACATCGACAATATCCTCAGCAACACCGTCCTGCCGGACCTTTCCCGAGTCCTCCTGGAGGCGATGCTAGGTGGAGAAGAACCGACCAGCGTCAACGTTTCCGTGGGGGACAAGGGACAGTTCGAGTATACCTTGGCTTAGAGGAGTACCGTCGCCTGGTGGTAGATCGACGGTAGAAGGACCCGCGCCCCAGGGCGCTTTTGGCTGAGAAAGGAAGAACGGTTTTATGCCCCGGTATTCACAGACTGACAGAGCTTTTCGCGTCGAAGTCTCGTCCCTTGGAGACGACGTACTCCTCCTCGAGGGCTTCACGGGCGAAGAACATGTCTCAGAGCCGTTCGAGTTCACTCTCCAGTTGCTGTCCGAAGAAACCGGCATCGACCCGAAAAAGGTCCTTCGGGAGCCCATGATCCTTTCAATCCGGCTCCCTGACGGATCGGATCGAGAAATCCACGGACTCTGTAACCGGTTCGCCCAACACGGCAAAGACGAGGATCTGACATCCTATGAGGCCGAGATCGTTCCCTGGCTCTGGTTTTTATCGCTAAACCAGGACTGTAGAATCTTCCAACAGAAGACGGTTCTGGAAATCATCGAGGAAGTGTTCGGCAATTATGGACAGGCTGATTTTGAGAGTAAGTGCGTGGAGAGTTACTCCCCGAGAGACTTCTGCGTTCAGTACAGAGAATCGGACCTGGACTTCGTATCCCGACTTATGGAAGAGGAAGGAATCTTCTATTTCTTCCAGCACTCAGCCGAGGGCCACAAGCTCATTTTAGCCGATGATCGCAGCGCAGTGGAGGAGTGCGAGGGACAGGATATTTTCCGGGTCGAGCGGTCCCCGGACGCCCGAACCGACGAGGACATCATTACCGAACTGGAACGTGAGTACCAGGTCTACACGGCGAAGGTAACCATCACCGATTACGACTTCATCCAACCGTCGATGAACCTGGAAAGCTCAGCTTCAGACGACGACTATGAGGAACTCTACGACTACCCTGGGAAGTACTCCAAGCTATCGGACGGTGAACGGTATGCATCCCTTCGGCTCCAGGAACGAGCCGCAGCCCAGGAAGTGATTCGAGGGGTCGGGAGGTGCCGAGCTTTTCGAAGCGGGTATGAGTTCGACCTCTCCGAACATTATAGGGCGGACGCTAATCAGACCTACTTCTTGAAGAGCATCTGGCACTCGGGGCACGGCGGGGGCTATCGAAGTTCTCGGGGCGAGGCCGAGTATTCCAACCAGTTCGAATGTGTACCCTCCTCCATTCCCTTCCGGCCTGAGAGCCGGACCCCCAAGCCTGTCATCCGCGGATCGCAAACGGCTGTCGTGGTGGGTCCTTCAGGGGAAGAGATCTTCACGGAGAAGAATGGGCAGGTGAAGGTGCAGTTTCATTGGGATCGTCTCGGGCAGATGGATGAAAACTCCTCCTGTTGGGTGAGACCCGCCCATCCCTGGGCAGGAAAGGGTTGGGGCGCAGTGTCCATCCCCAGGATCGGTCAGGAGGTCATCGTGGACTTCCTGGAAGGGGATCCGGATCGGCCCATCATCACGGGCCGGGTATACAACGCAGAGGCCATGCCTCCCTTTCCCCTCCCGGACAGCGCCGTCGTAAGTGGAATCAAGTCCGATTCCCACAAGGGTTCGGGCTATAACGAGATGTCCATGAACGACACCCCCGGGGAAGAGAAATTCACCGTCCACGCCCAGTACGATGAGAGCAGGACCGTCGGGAACGATTCCACCGAATCCGTAGGCAACAACCGGTCGTCCAGTGTCAGCGTCGATGACAGTCTTTCGGTGGGATCGAACCAATCGATAGATGTTGGATCGAATCAGACCATATCGGTGAGTGGCGATCGCACCGTTTCCGTTAGCGGCTCCCAGACAACCGAAGTGTCCGGGACCCGGTCGGTGACCGTCAGCGGGAGCGACAGCGTGGGGACCAGTGCCGACCATTCCCTTGACGCATCAGGTGCCGTCAACCTCACAAGCGGCGCCGCCATGGCCCTTGACGCGGGTGCGGACCTTGAAGCGAATGCCTCGGCTAACATCAAGATCGGGGCCGGCGGGACCATCGAGATCTCGGCGCCTGGCGGGGTCAAGCTGATGGCCGGGGGGACGGTAATCGAGATGACACCTGGCTCGATCAGCATCAATGGGGCAGGGATGTTCGAGGTGACGGCAGGGCTCATTAAACACAACGGCTAACGCGGAAACTACCTCCGCTCGATTTGAAGACCGGTCCATGGCGGGAAACCAGGAGGAGGAGAGCTTTGAGCGAGGGAGGGAAAGCACCACCGGGAACATCGTTGAAGCTCGTGGGAAACCGCAGGATGGACATCGAGCGGACCCCCACGGAAGACCTGGTGCGGATCTTGGCACCGTCGGGGACCCCGGCACTCACCGTGGTGGTTCGGGAGGGGGAGATTGAGCTTCGCCTCGAAGCCGGGTCGGTAGCCCTCCGCAGCGAGGGAGACCTGGCCCTGGAAGCCCGCTCCATTTCCTTTCACGGACGAGAAGGGGTCACCATCGAGAGCGGCGGGGATGCCCGTGTAACCGCCAGCGGCTCTCTGGTGCAGGAGGCGGCCCGCCAGCGCATCAGGGCGAACCTGGGAGATGTGGACGTGCGGGCAAATGATGACGTGAAGATCGACGGAGAACGCATCCGCATGAACTGTTGAGGACCTGATGTTCGACAAGATCAGGGATGTGAGCGCAATCTTCACCCTGGAGCATGAGCTGGGCAGACTCCGGGAGGCCTACCTGGACGCCGTTCTCGAGGGACGTGCCCCCGAAACATCCTTCTGGACCGATGGGGAGGAGCGCGTTTTCACACACGTCCGGGAAGCCCACTTCTCCCGCCCGGTCCGGGTCCTCATGGATCCTGAGGACAAGCGAACGGACGACGAAGCCTGGAAGGAGCGGGACAGCGTCGTCGGCGAGGAAGCAGCACTCTGGAGCCATCGCAGGCTGAAGGAGATCCCCTTCGTGGGTGATGGCACGCATGATGACACCGTGGACTCGCCGGACCCGACGCCGCCCGGAGCGACGCCCCAGGAGGATCAAGCCGGGGGAGGGTCCGCCTAATGGAGTTCGAGAACCGCACCCCTATGCCTGCCAAAGCCCTGGCCGGCTCCACCAGCGACCGGGAGATGCTGGGGATTGTGGTGTGCAAGGCCACTTTCCAGGCAGACGGGAACCGGCTCGACCGGGTGGACGGAGAGGAAGCATGGCCTGTCTTCGATCAACCCTTCGTCTTCCGGGGCCGCACCCTCCAGTCTGACATGGACTTCCGAAAGAGAGGCACCGACCTGCTGGTATTCTCAGAAGCCGTCGCCCCGGAGGGCAAACCCACCTCCTACGTCCGGTCGGGAGTGGTTTGCGGAGAAAGGGCAATCTGGATCGAAGTATTTGGAGATCGGGTCTGGGTCAAAGACGGCCGTCGGTTGGTCCCCTCCTACCCTGCCGAATTCCTCACGATGCCCCTGACCAACGACCGGGCCTACGGGGGCGCCGCGATGTTCGATGGGCAGGAGGTTCCCCATTCGGTGAACCCGGTGGGACGTGGGTTCGTTTTAGACCCTGAGAATTCCGAGGAGACGCCGCTGCCTAATCTGGAGCGGCCGGGATCTCTCCTCTCTGACTCCTCCGATTCCCCCGAGCCCGTCTCCCTCTTGCGTCCATTGGGGATTCCAGAAGACCTCGTCCAAACTCTGGGGGATATGGAGCCGAGGGGCCAGGTCGAGTCCATGATGGACACCATCTTCCAGGAAGCCGTCCCCGAACTCGTATTCCCCGAAGACGCCCTCCCCGAAATGGTGCGCCTGCTGGCCGCCGCGCCTGAGGGCGACGTTGACATTCCCCTTCCGCCCTCCAGAGGCCCCGAGGTGAGCGTCAGGATAGGTGGGAGACGATCTCGCTTTCCCACTAAGCTCTCCACCGTGTTGGTGCTGGGGCCGGAGAGGGTGGTCGTCGCGACCTACCGCGGGCTCTTTCGCTATCTCTTTTCGCCTGAGGAGTTGAGGGAGGCCGTCCTTGGTTGACCCCTCTCCCCACCGAAGCGGAGGGCCCATGGCCAACGAGCCAGCAGCCATTCCCCAACCTACGCCCGTTTCCGAGGGCCCGGTCCCGGATACGCCCCCCCACCTGCGCCCCAGGACCCCGGGCGTAGTCGGCGTTCTGGGGATAGCCCCCGAG
>JABDNZ010000435.1 GCA_013043565.1 Gemmatimonadota bacterium
GGATGACCGCCTACATGCACATCGAAGACGCCCGCTTCCTGGCCGCTGTGGAGGGAGAAGCCCACGAGCTGGCGATCAAGACGGATGACCTCCTGGGAGCCCAGGAGACGGCCGCACTGGTGGCCTCTGCCCTGGGTGCGGGGCTCCAGAGTGTCCCTTCAACCGACAGCAGGTCGGGCGGAGAGGCCGGTTCCGGCGCCGAGGCTGCTATCTCCGAGCCGGATCCGGAGGGACTGCTGGTCAGGTCATGGCAGGAGATCCTCCCCAGCATCTATCAGATGCTCACCATCAGCGGGCAGTCGAATTGGTTCACCTATCTGCTCATCTACCTCGTCGCGGCCATCGGTCTCGTGAACACCCAGCGGATGAGCGCTTTGGAGCGAAAACGGGAATTCGGTGTCCTCCTGGCCATCGGTATGCGGCCGCGGAAGATGTTCCGCATGGTCCTCACGGAGTCCCTGGTCCTGGGAACCCTCGGGGGCCTCATCGGCACAGCAATCGGGTTGGCGGTCACAGGATACCACGCCACGGCCGGGCTGGACCTGGCGGCCTTCACGGATAAAGGCGAGTTCACCGTAATGGGCGTTGCCTTCACTGGGAAAATCTATGCGATCCTGACGCCGACCGCGGTTCTCCAACCCATCCTGATCATGATCCTGGTGGCATTCCTGGCCGGCCTGTGGCCGGCCTTCAAGTCATCGAGGCTGGACCCGGCCCCCACGATCGCAGGGAGGCAATGATGCTCTGGCGCGTAGCGTGGCGGAACCTTTGGCGTCACCGAACCCGTACCGTGATCATGAGCTCGGCAGTTGCATTTTCCTACGGGCTTTGCCTCTTCTCCATGGGGATCGGGGACGACGGCCATCAGCAGATGCTGGAGGAAGCCGCGGAGGCGGCCGGGGGCGACATCCTGGTCCACGCCGATGGTTATTGGGAGAGCAAATCCAGCGATCTGGTGATGACCGACACGGAACGAATCATCTCCACGGTAGAATCGGTGGAAGGAGTTCGGGCCGCGATACCCCGGGTGATCATCAATGGGCTCGTGAGCAGCGCCAACGGGAACCGGGTGCTCTTCCTACAGGGAATCGATCCCACCCGGGAGCACGCTCTCCACGACCTCTCCGAAGACCTGGAGCAGGGCGAGTATCTGGACCAGACCGAGCGGGACGACCCCATCATCCTGGGAGCCGTCGTCGTCGAGAAGCTCGAGTTGGACCTGGGAGATCGGGTGGTCCTGACGGCGACCCAACCTGACGGGGAGGTCACCCGTGCCCTGTTCCACTTGACAGGGGTCATCCAGACGGGGCTGAAGGACATCGACGAGGTCATCGGGGTCACGACCCTATCGGCGGCTCAGGAAGCCCTTGGGGCGGAGGGCATGCTCACTCAGATCGGTGTCCTGACGGAACCGGGTTTGCCGTCCGATTCAGTCGCAAGCCTCATCAGGTCTTCCATCAGAGCCGACGGGAATGGCCTCGAGGTTCTGACCTGGCAGGAGGCGATTCCCGAAATGGTCGGGTTCATCGAAGTCGATGACGCATTTCTCTACATATACCTGGTCGTCATCCTGGCTATCGTAGCCTTCGCCATCGCCAACACCTTCCTCATGGCCGTTATGGAGCGAGTCAGGGAGTTCGGCCTCTTGAACGCTCTGGGCCTGAGAGGAACGGGGGTCGCAGGTCTGCTTCTCACGGAAACGCTCCTGATGACGGCCCTGGCCATGTCCATCGGTTTTGTCCTCGGCTTCTCCGGCCACCTGGCGGCGAGCCACTGGGGAATCCCTGTGGCTATCTGGGGGGTGGAGAGCATGGAAGTCTCTGGAGTGGACTTCGCCGCCATGGTCATGCGCAGCAAAATCACCCCTCTGAAATGGGTTGCGGCGTCTATCCTCGTCGCCGTGGTGACTCTGGGAAGCGCTCTCTACCCTGCCTGGAGAGCATCTAGATTGGCGCCGTCCGAAGCCATGCGGTTTTTCGGGTAGACGTGAAGAGGAACGGAAACATGAACGATTCGACTCAGATGAACATGGAGACGGGCTCCGGTTCGGGTTCGACCGAACCCTCCGAGTCCGTCGTATCGCCGGCGACCTGGAAAAACGGGGCTCTCATTCGCCTCCGGCAGATCACCCGGATCTATCAGGAGGGATCGCTGGAGGTTCTGGCGCTTCGAGGCGTGGACCTGGACGTGGAGGAAGGGGAGTTTTCCGCCCTGGCCGGCCCTTCGGGCTCAGGGAAAACGACCCTCCTGAACATCATCGGGGTCCTGGACCATCCCACGTCGGGTCGAGCGGAAGTGGCGGGCCGGGATATCGGCCAATTGCAAAAAGGCGAGGCCGCGGACTTCAGGTTGAGCCACGTAGGGTTCATCTTCCAGGCGTACAACCTCGTTCCTGTCCTCACCGCCTATGAGAACGCCGAATTCACCCTCCTCCTCCGGGGCGTCCCGCCCCAGGAGCGAAGAGATCGGGTCATGCCCCTTCTGGAGCGGGTCGGCCTGGCTGACATGGCGGATCGAAAGCCCCATGAGCTGAGTGGCGGACAGCAGCAGCGCGTAGCGGTGGTCAGAGCCCTGGCTACCCAACCGGCCATCATCCTCGCAGACGAACCAACCGCCAACCTGGACTCCGATACTTCAGCCGGGCTGCTGGACCTTATGCAGGTATTGAACGAAGAGCTGAGAACCACCTTCCTCTTCTCCACCCATGATCCCGTGGTCATCGGCAGAGCCCGAAGGGTCATACGCCTGCTTGACGGACGTGTGACGGGCTCCGAAACCGCGGCCGCCGACTGAGGGCCGAGCCATGCGAGTGGCCGCCATCCTCTCCATAGCGGTCTCGATCTTGATCTCCCCCCCTTCACCACTGGGGGCCCAGGGGACCCGTCCGGATCGAAGCGAGGTCAACCTGCACCTGGGGGGCTACCTGCGCTCGCTGACTCAGGTTTCCGACCCAGGCTACAGAATCCCTGGGTCCGAGGACCGAACGTCATGGATCCATGCCGACGTCGTCCGACTGAAGTGGACCCTTCGCTTCGGCGAGTCTGTCCTGGTGGAGGTCCACAACCGGCTCCAGGTCCAGGTGTCCTCAACCGAGCTCGAGGCCTCCGAGTCCACCGTCGGATTCGGGGTCAGCGTAGTCCCCGGCCGACGGTGGGACCTTTCGAGCGAGTGGGTGGACGAAGATCGGCTGAAGGTCTGGCACGACATCGACCGGTTGTCCCTGACCTGGTACTCGGGTGTGGCCGATGTGACGGTGGGCCGCCAGGCTATCACCTGGGGAATCTCCAACGTATACCCGGTCTCCGACCTATGGGCCCAGTTCAGCCCCTTCGAGCTGGACACGGAAGAGAAACCTGGAATCGACGCGGTTCGGATCCTGAGCTACCCGTCCGGCGGCCTGGAGTTGGACGCCGTAGTCGCAGATCGGGGATCGTCCCGGAACCTGTCAGCCGGCGTCCGCATGAGTCTGAGCCTGCCGTGGGCAGATCTTTATGCCGGCGGAGGGAAGCTC
The DNA here is from genome assembly GCA_013043565.1 of Gemmatimonadota bacterium. Taxonomy (GTDB): domain Bacteria; phylum Gemmatimonadota; class Gemmatimonadetes; order Longimicrobiales; family Gaopeijiaceae; genus JABDNZ01. Next base: position 3,512 of record JABDNZ010000435.1, read on the forward strand.
TGGCGGGAAGCCATGGGCTTGGTCGGAATCTCCGCACCTCTGGGGGTGTTCAAGCTGAGAGCTGAAGGAGTCCTCCCGTACGACCTGGATGTCGATGAATACAAACTCCCCAGGGCCACCCTGGGTATCGATCGACTCGGAGGATCTACGACCCTATCGGTGGAATACAACTTCAACGGGATTGGCGCCACGAATGCGGAGGCGTATGGGGAGGTCCTGGATGATCCCCGCTTCGCCCAAGGAGAGACCTACTTCCTGGGCAGGCATAACCTCGGCGCGTTGGCGGCCTGGACCCCGGGCAACGACCGGCTCAGCCTCTCCCTTACCGGGCTCTTGAACCTTCACGATCCGAGCTCCGCCCTGGTCCCGAACCTCACCTACGACCTGGGCCAAGCCACTCGCCTCGCTCTGGGGGCCTTGGTATCCTTCGGCGACAAGCCCCTCTTCCTGCCTCAGCCAACCCTCAGGAGCGAGTTCGGTACCTACGGCGACTTCATGTACGCGATGGCATCGGTCTATTTCTAGGGACCCCTCGTTCGGGGACTTTCGTTCCCTCCCGGTTCCATGACGCCCGGGAGATGGACCGCCGGCACCTGGCACGACGTACCAGAGAGTGGGAGATTGTCTATGTGCTCGGGCCGATGCGGCCCGGAGCTCGACCCCCTTTTTGATTCATCCCTCCTGAAACCTGGAGTGGGACGATGCGGTTTGGCGCACTCACCTGCTTGGCGGTCTCCTTTCTGGCTTTGCCGATACCCACTGTCCTGGAGGCCCAGGACCAAACGGTCATCTTTCTGGTTCGTCATGCGGAGCGGGCGGATGATGTGACCGGGGAGGCCGCAATGGCCAAGCAACCCGAAATGGCCATGGCTCCGCAGATGATGTCCGATGATCCGCCCCTCTCCGAGGCCGGGATGGAGCGGGCCGACCTCCTGGCCACGATGCTGCGGGACGGTGGAATCACCCACATCCACTCCACGGACTACCTCAGGACCCGGCAGACCGCAGAACCCACCGTCGAAGCCACCGGTGTGGACCTCTCGATCTACGATGCCTCCGACCTGAAGGCCTTTGCTGGAGAGCTCCGCTCCGCTCCGGGAACTCACCTCGTGGTGGGCCATAGCAACACCACACCCGGGTTGGTGGAGGCACTCGGGGGGGACCCCGGAACTCCCATCGGATCCTTGGAATACGACCGATTGTATCTGGTGATCATCGGGGAGACCGGGATACGAACGGTCCTCCTCAGATTTGGAGAGCCTTTCCCGGGCTCCTGACCGGCCTTCACCCACCTCGAGAAAAGCCTCGCCCACCAACTGTTCGTGGCCTAGCGTTGTTGTAGGGCACGTTTCTTTTGATCCGTCTGTCATATGACCCGGCCCCTTTCGTCACTCATTCACGAGGACGGGGAAGCGAGAACCCAGGAAGGCACCGGTTGAGATGAAACCACGGGAGCTGGAAGCTCAACTGGAAAGCCTCCACGAGGAGAGCTTCGGATGGGCTTTGAGTTGTTGTGGGCATGACGAGACGGAGGCCGAAGACGTGCTGCAAACCACCTACCTGAAAATCATCACCGGAAAGGCCCGTTTTGGGGGCCGTTCCTCCTTGAAAACGTGGGTGTTCGGCGTGATTCGGCGAACCGCACAGGAGGTGTCCCGGCGGGCACAGGCGGAAAGGAAGCGTGTCCTTCACCTCGTTACCGACGACCTGGAGGACCACCGGGCGGGGAGTGCCGACCAGGACCTGGACAAAGCCCGTGCTGCAGAAAGGCTGACCAGTGCCATGGGAAAGCTCTCAGACCGGCAGAGGGAGGTCCTCCATCTGGTGTTCTACCAGGACCTGTCTATCTCCGAAGCTGCAGATGTCATGGGCGTTTCCCTCGGTTCGGCCCGCACTCACTACGAACGAGGGAAAGAACGCCTCAGAAGTCTTCTCGGAGAGGGAGAGAACGTTGCGTGACCGTGACGATCATCAGCTGAGGAGCCAATTCGACGACCTGCGTCGCAGGGAAAGGGGTCGGGTCCCCGACTTCGGAACCATGGTGGCCCGGGCCCGGGAGGACGCAGCCAGATCCGGACTGGACGCGTACCCCCTGAGCCAAGGGGTCCGGCGACTTCCCAGGAGGTTGGCTTGGGGCGGGAGCCTAGTGGCCGCGGCGGCTGCGACCGTCTTGCTCCTGATTCTCCCTCCAGACACATCCGATTCGGAGTTTGTCCATGTAGTCCAGGGCTTTTCCGCCGACCCAGCGGCAGGTGCCTGGAAGTCCCCCACCGACGGTCTCCTCGAGCTACCGGGGAGTGAGATCCTTTCCACCGTGCCGTCCATCAGCTCCCGCCGATGGCTTTTGGACCCCAGCGGGAACCCTCGAAGGAACGAACTGTGAGGAGCCATCCATGAGGAAGTTGTGTCGATTGTTCGCTCTCGTCTCCGTCCTGTTGGTGCCGGGAAGTCTGAGCGCCCAGTCAGAGGAAACCGACGATCCGTTCGCCAGCCTCGTGTTCACACCCGAGGAGATCATGCAACACCGAAGGGCGATCGATTTGAATGACGAGCAACGGGATGGCATCACCCGGTTGATTCAGGATCTGCAGGGCGAGATGGTCGGCCTCCAATGGCGACTCCTGGACGAAACCGAGTCGGTGAGGGAAGCACTCGAAGGGCCAAGGGTGGACCTGGACCGCGTCCAGGACCGTTTCGGGAAGGCCCTGGACACGGAGATGGAGATCAAACGCATACACCTCGAGCTCCTTATCCGGATAAAAAACATCCTGACCCCGGCCCAGCAGGAAGAGCTGCTGCGGCTTCGGGAGGCGGGGCCGATTGAAACCATTCAAGGCTCCCAGGACCGTTCATCCCTGTGAGTCATCCAAGGAGTAGAAAGATGTTCGGATCGAGAACCAGAAGCATCCTGGCTCTGGCTGCAGTCGCCGCCGTCGGATCGGCCTGCGAGAGCGGCACGGGCCCCGAGGACCGAATGACCTTCGACGCCGAAGCAGCCCTGGCCAATCACGAAGCCATGGCCCTGATCCTCCAATCTGATGCCATGGAAGGGTTCAGAGCCCTGGGCGGGGGTGTGAGCTTCCAGGGTGTTGCCCCCGAAGCTGCATTCGCCCTGGGGGCTGGCCGTGCCTTGGACAACTCCTTGCGAGGGGGGAACGCCGAGAAGCTGGGTGCTCGTCTCTTCACAGCGTGGTCCCAGCTGGGCGGCGCACCTTCACACGCACCGATCATCTCCCAGTTCCGGCGCGGGAAGACCTTCGTCTATGATCCCGAGGTGGGTCACTACGTCATGGACAGTGAGATACCAGGGGCCCCTGCGACGGGGGTCCGGTTCATCCTTTACCAACCCGGCTCGGATGGAAAGCCGGATCCAGCCAATGAGGTCGGCCACGCTGACCTCATCGACGAGGGAGACGGAAGTGAGGAGGACATCGCACTACGCCTCGTCGTGATCGAAGGCACAGATACGATCCTGAACTACCGCACCACCCTGGACGTTCGGGAATCGGGCGGGGAAATCACCGTCTCGGGGTTCTTCCAGGGGGAGTTCGACCGGTTGGATTTCGACATCGTAGTGACTGGGTCGGATGACGATGGCGGAGAAACCGTCGATATCAGCTTCGAGATGGGGATCGCAGAGCGTGACTTCCTCATCCAAGGATCGGTCTTCGGCACGGAGAGCGATTCCGGGGAAGGCGGCGAGATCGCCCTTCTCGTGGAACACGGCGAGGACTCCTTCAGTGTCGCGGCAATTGGAACCGACGATTCCATCAGTGGCACGGTCCACTTAAACGGGGCATTGTTCGCGAATATCACCGGCGATCCCGACGATCCCACCATCACGGGAGCCACGGGAGAGGCCCTCACGTTCATTGAGATGCTTGTGCTCAGGCAGATCATCGATTCCACTGAAGACGTTTTCGACTTTTGGGAGGACCTCCTTGATCCGGTAGATGAACTGGTGCTCCTGGCGTTCATATTGTAGGAAACCGAAGAGTCGCCGCCGGGGAGCCGGGAGGACTACCCTTCCGGCTCTCCGGGCGTGCTTGAGATGAACTCGAAATCGGGGTGAAACCATGCGGATCCCATTCCGTGCCATGAAGGTGGGTTGGGCTTTTTCTCTTGTCGCCTTTCTTGGCCTTACAGCCGGGCCCTTGTCGGGTCAGAAATCGACCACTCGCGGCC
>JABDNZ010000436.1 GCA_013043565.1 Gemmatimonadota bacterium
GAGTTGCTCACGGCCACGTAGTCTGTTCGTCGAATCCCGCTCGCCATGTCCAGCAAATAGGTCTTCCTCCCCACCCGGATCCCGCTGTGAGCGATGGCCAGGAAGAAGAACGCCAAAGGAGCGATCCACGAGAACCGCTGAACCAGGCCGAAAAAGTCTAAAAGGAAGACGGCCAGCCCCAAGGTCGATGCCATCAATGCCGCCGATACCAGGACACTTCGGCTCGATGAGTCGGAGCGGCGTCCCCAGAACCCGCTGGCTACGGCAGTTGCCAGCCCCGACGCCAAAACGAAGAAACCCAGGAGATTGCCACCAGCTGAGGATTCCCGGGCAAGGGTCACATAAAAGGGAGCCGCCAAGCCTGTAGAAACCAGGAGTGCCCTCACCCAGACAAATCTGCGGAACGCTGGATCGGTCTTGAGGAGTGTAAGGCGCGCCAGAGCCTCTTTGATTCCGTCCTTTCCTCCTTCCGTCGCGCCAGGCGTCTCCTGAACGGTCAAGAAGAGGCCTGAGGCGAAGAGCCATAGTCCGGCGGCCGCGGCCAGGAGTAGGAGGAGGGCCCAGGTTCCCGGATCGCCAGGGATCAGAGCGGTGAGGGCCGCGCCGAGGGCGAGGGTGAGGATTCCCGAGAGGGAGGACGTGAAGCCAGTGAGGCGGCCCCGGCGGGTTTTTGGTATGGTCTTTCCGGTTACGTCCTTCGATGCGACCGAAACCAGACCGCGGGCCAGGCTGAACATGATTAACAGGGCCAGGATCGCGAGGCCGGCCGTGAACCCTCGGAGGAGCGCCACGACGACACACATTCCGAAAAGGGCCAATGCCTGAAGAACGCCACCCACCGCCCATACTCGCTTCCGCAAGGGACGGCTTCGGACGGCGGCCGCGATGAAAAGTTGAGGCAGGAGGGACCCGGATTCCCGGATCGGCACCAGGAACCCGATTAGCCCCGGCGGGGCTCCTAGCGAGGTCAGAACCCACGGAAGGACCGTCTTCGCGCTGCTCAGTTCGTCTGCGAGCTTCGTGAGGGTCTGGCTAGCGCCGAGCTTCAAGAAGTTCTTGGGTACATCGGTGCAGGCTTCCTCAGGAATGTCCCTGCAGACGCGGGCGTCCTCCTCTTCTACGAGGAAGGAATAAAGGCGGGTGGCGGTTTCACCAGGGGCTTTTTCTGACGGCATCGAGAGTCCGATTCTGACAAGGTATCACGGTTTCAGGGTCACGGTTTCAGGGTCACGATTTCCGGTGTTGGGCGTGTCGGCGGTTCGGTAGCCGGCATCCGTCTGAACAACCGAAGGAGGATGAAGAACGAGACCGCCCAGAGAACCGATCCAACCAGGAAGGGGGCTCCGGGAAGCTCGAAAGGAGCCGATGGGGAAGTGAAATAGCTGAATAAGCCTGTGGCAAAGATCAACGGGGCGAAGATGCTGGTCAGGCTCATGAGAGAGGTAATGGCCCCCTGGATCTTACCTTGGTCGTGGGCTTCCACAGTACCGGCGATGAGCCCCTGGACGGCCGGGCCGGACACCCCGCCCAAGGCGCCCACGACAATGACGGCGAACATCATCCAACCCTCGGAGGCCATGCCGTACCCCACGAAGGCGAAGGTCGCCACCACCAGGCCGAAGAGGATGGACCGCCTTTCCCCGAACCGTCTGATGAACGGCTGGACCAAAACTCCTTGCACCAGGATGGCCATGAACCCCACCAGGGCCAGGGAGAGCCCGTTGGTTCCTTCATCCCATCCGAAACGGTGGCCGGTGTAGAGGACCCAGACCACCTCAAGGCCCCGTTGCGCCAACCCCATGAAAATGAAGGACACGGCCAGGCCGGCCACCAACGGGTAGGCCCTGAGGACTTTGAGGCTCCCCAGAGGGTTGGCCTTCTTCCACGAGAAGGTGCCGCGCTTTTCAGGGGGGAGTGATTCGGGGAGCACGAAGAACCCGTACAGCCAGTTGATGAGAGCCAGGGCGGCCGATCCGAAGAAGGGCAGCCGAAGGTGGATTTCGCCCAAGAAGCCGCCCAGGGCGGGGCCGAAGATGAACCCCAGCCCGAAGGCTACGCCTATCAACCCGAAATTCCGAGCCCGATCGTCCGGCCCGGAAACGTCGGCGATGTAGGCGTTGGCCGTGGTGAAGCTCGCGCCCATGATTCCCGCGATGACCCGGCCAAGGAAGAGCCATCCGATGGTCGGCGCGAACCCCTGGATCAGGTAGTCGATTCCCAGCCCAAAGAGGGAGATGAGGATGATGGGACGGCGGCCGAATCGGTCGGAGAGGGAACCAAGGATAGGAGCGAAGAAGAACTGAGTCAGGGCATAGGTAGCGGCTATGATCCCGAACCACCTCCCTGCCTCGGCCGTGCTCCCACCCACAAAGTCTTTGACCAGCTCGGGAAGGATCGGGATGATGATCCCGATCCCCAAGATGTCGATAAAGACGGTGATCAGGATGAAGGCCATCCCGGCCTGACGACTTTTTCGGAATGCGTTCAAACGACCGCCCTCATTCGTCTTCGGGCGGGATGCCGGGAAGTTGGAGGAGGGAATCGGCTTCCTGGTCCGGGAGCTCCTGGACCGATTGGAGCTTCCGCTCCATGACTCTGGTTCGGGTCTCGGCGGCCCTGATGGTGTTGCTGGCTGTTCCCAGCTGTTTTTTCACCTTGCTCAAGACCTCCCCGAACTTTCCAAACTCGGTCTTCACGGCCCCCAGTACGTCCCAAACCTCCGAAGCCCGGGCTTCGATGGCGAGGGTTTGAAAGCCCATGCGGAGACTGCTGAGGATGGCGGCCAGGGTCGTCGGCCCGGCCACCACGATTCGGAACCGCTCCTGGAGCAGGGGCACCAGGTCGGGCTGCCGAAGAGCCTCAGCGTACAAACCCTCGGTGGCCAGAAACATGATCCCGAAGTCGGTCGTGCCTGGGGGGGCCAGATATTTCTCGCTGATCTTCTGGGCTTCCAGCTTGAGAGTCCGGCCTAGTGCATCGGCGGCTTTCTGAACGCCTTCAGCGTCGCCGGCCTCCGAGGCTTCCTGGAGCCGCAGCCAGTCTTCCTGGGGAAATTTGGAATCAATAGGTAGCCACACGAAGCTTTCGGGCTCATCGGGCCTCCCCGGCAGTCGAACGGCGAACTCCACCGTTTCGGTTGAACCCGATTTCGTCTGTACGTTCTTCTGGTACTGGCCCGGGGCCAGGAATTGGTCCAGGATCGCGCCGAGTTGCACCTCAGCCCATGTGCCTCGTGACTTCACGTTGGTCAGAACTCTCTTCAGATCGCCGACGCCGGTGGCAAGATTCTGCATCTCGCCCAAGCCTCTCTGGACGGCCTCGAGGCGGTCACTCACCAGCTTGAACGATTCACCCAGCCGCTTCTCGAGGGTCCCCTGGAGTTTCTCGTCGACGGTCTTTCGCATCTGTTCCAGCTTCTTCTCGTTTTCCTCCTGAAGCTGCTTCACGCGGGTGTCCAGGGTGGCTCGAATCTGGTCCAGTGCTCGGCTGTTGGACTCGGAGAGTTCTTTGAGTTGGGCGCTGAAGGCTGTCAGCTGCTCTTGCTGGAGTTTTCCGGCGTTGGCCGCCGTGTTCGAGAGGCTCTCGCCGAGACCCGCCATCCCAGCAGAGACTTCTTCCCTGAGGTTTCGAGCCGCACCCGCAGACTCTTCCCGCCCCTTACGCAGATCCTCCTCGACCGCCTGTCGTATTCCCTTTGATAGCCTGGAAGGAGGCCGGAAGAGGATCACGAGGATCGCCCCGGCGTTCAGGGCGGAGAGTATGAGGATGACCCACATGACGACGTCAATCATTCCACGTCTCCGACGGAGGCCCTCGCCGGTATGAGGGACATGGCTCTTTCGGCGAGGGCGGTGATCGTGAGCGAGGGATTCACCCCCGGGTTCGCGCTCACGGCGGAACCGTCTATTACATAGAGACCATCGTAACCAAAAACTCGGTGCTGGTGGTCGATGACCCCGTCTTTCTCACTTGCCCCCATGCATGCTCCTCCCAGGATGTGAGCTGTGGTTGGGATTCCGAATAGGGCCTCGGTCAGAAGGCTACCAACATAACCATCCGTCTCCTCCGCGTACTCTTCGGCAAGTTGGGTAGCCTCGGGAATGGACGCCGTGGGAAGCGGTCCGTCGCCAGGTTTGGACCGAAGCCCGTGGCTGAACCGGGAAAAGAGTCCCCGTTTCGGGCTGAGGCGCAGATATCCCTCGAGGGTTCGCATGTAGAGGAGAGCCGTGGTGTATCGCGCCCAGTCGACAACGAATAAAGCCCTCAGGGTTCGAGCCGGGCTGCGGAGGAAGCGTTTCAGTCCATTGTACAAGCGCTTTGGAAAGGTCCTCCCCGGTGCATGGGGAGTCGTGAGAACGCGAAAGAACCCAGACCCGGAGGAATACCTGCACGGTTGAACGGAGGAGTGGTCGTCAGTCTGGAAGACGGAGGTGATGGCGATGCCTTCGGACAGGTCCAGGTCACGGCGCTGGGTCGTCACACCCACCAGGACCTCTGAATTGGTGCGAACCCGATCCCCTATTCGAGGGGAGAGGTCTGGAAGGCCAGCGGGATCTTCCTTAAGGCGGAGGAGGAGCTGCACCGTTCCGAAAACCCCGCCTGCGAAGATGACGTTCCTGGCTTCGTAGGACCGCTCCCTGCTCCGAAAGGTCCCCGTTTTCTCACGGGCCTCCAGGCGGAAGCGGGCGGGCCCCTCGGGGCCCTGCGGCTTCACCCATCTCACCTCCGTATCCGCACGGATCGATGCGCCCATCTTCTCGGCGAGCCAGAGGTAGTTCTTATCCAGTGTGTTCTTGGAACCGTATCTGCACCCGGTCATGCATCCGCCGCAGAACTTGCACCCGGTTCGCTCGGGCCCCCGGCCGCCATGGTAGGGGTCCGGGACGGTGACTCCCGGCTCGCCGAAAAAGACGCCTACGGGTGCGGTTCGATGGTGCTCCGCTCGCCCCGCTCGTTCAGCCATAGCCCGAAGAGCCCGGTCCGGAGCGGTCTCGAGGGGATTGTCGTTGGCCCCGAGCATGCGTCTGGCGGTCTGGAAATGCGGTTCAAGCTCCTCCTGCCAGTTCGCCAGATGGCCCCATCCGTCGGCTCGGAAGAAGCCTTCCGCTGGCGTTGGCAGGGTGTTGGCATAGACGAGGGAACCGCCGCCCACGCCGACACCGGTCAGGGCCGTGATATGGCGGAGGAAGGTCATCTTGAAGAACCCGCGAAAACCGATGGACGGAATCCAGAGCCACTTCTTGAGGTTCCAGTTGCTCCTGGGGAAGTCTTCTTCGACCCACCTCCCCCCCTTCTCGAGCACCAGGACCGAGTACCCTTTTTCGGCCAAACGCAGGGCGCTGACACTTCCGCCGAAACCTGAACCGATGATCACCCAATCCCAGATCATGCTCGCTCTCTTCTCATTCGGCCTCTGGATGGGTCGGAGCTAGGGCTGGCCTCCGAGTCTCCCCACAGCAGGGGTCGGAGTCCGCTGCAACAAAAGGGGGTCGGGCCCCGGGCTCTGGCAACAGATAAAAACCTCCGAGCACACCTTTTCGGAGCCCGAGCCATGATCTCAGCCCGGCTCGTTTCGGCGGTGTTTTCGCCTGCCCTTCGTTGTCTAGAAGAAAAAGAGGGGCCCTCTCACGTCCTGAGGGAACCGGGTGTTCACGACGTTGTTGAACACCGAGCCGAAGTCGAACGTGATGCCGAAGTTGAGGCGGTAGGAGCTGTCCGTCGCCAACTGCCTCCGGGCCGTGAGGATCTCCTCGTCGGTGAGATTCCGCCTCCGCAGCCCGATCTGATTCCGGATGACGCGGTAATTCCCCCCCAGGTTGAACGAAAAGCCCCGAAACAGGCGTATGTTCACGGTCCCCTCCAGCGACATCTCCCACTTCGAGAAGTCATCCAGGAGGCTGGCGATCTGGAATGCCGTGCCCCCGCTGCCCCACGGCTGCCGGAAATTCAGATCCGTTCGGAGCCGGTGGTCAAAAACCCACTCTGCATCTTCCTCGAAGATGGTTTCCTCCCACCAATCCACCCATGACGCTCCTACCTGGTACATAAAGATGAGTTGTTGCCGTGTGGATTCGGAATACGGAAAGAGATTCCACTCGAGGGCCGGGGCGGCGCGGAATCCTGCCCTGCGGTTGGCTACCGAGGAGGAGTTCGCGCCGAACTGGGCTCCCAGCGACCAGTGACCGGTGAGGCTTTTTACGGCCACACCTGTGGCCCCCCAACTCTTTCGGTCCGAGGTGAACCAGTCTCCGCTGCTGAGCTGATTCTCGGTCTCGTTCAGGGACCCATTGAAGCCGAGCTCCACCTTGAAAGTTTCGGTGACACGGTTGGCGGAAAAGGTCCCGTTCAGGTTCCGGACCTTCCTCTTGTCCTGTCCGTTCAAGTCGGCCCGGGCGTTGATCCGAAAGACCCAGAAGTCCCAAGGGTCGTCCTCGGGGTTCCGGACGTTCTGCACCTGGCGGGCCGTCTGAATGGCATCAGCGGGATCAAATACCACTCGGAGTTGCTCGGCCAGCCCGAGGCGCTGAGCGTACTGCACAAATCCAAGGGCCATGGTCCGGGTGATCCCGTTGATGATCTCGTCCCTGGTGTTGACGCTGCTGGAGGTCCACGTGAGATGGGACTCCTCCCCGGCCCAATCTCCCAGCCCGATGTTGTCGAACTGGTACTCGGTTCCGGCCCCCGATCGGGTCCAGGTGAGGATCAGATGGAGGCGGGCATCCTCCCTCTGCCTCACCCAGTTCACAAAGGTGATCTCCCGGCGAAAATGGTCCGTGTCGCAGCTGATGATCAGGTGGCAGTCCAGAAAGACGCTCAGGAGCTGGGGTGAGGGAGCCGCAGGCGCTTCCCCCTGGGCCGCGAGAGGATGGAGTCCGCCCCCAATCCCGGTAAGGGCCGATGCCACCAGGAGACTTCTCCGAACCCTGAGCGCCATCTGTTCCAGTCTGAGGTTCGCCATCCGGTCTCCTGGCTGATCGGCATCCCTGTTCCAGGGGGCCGGCGTACGGACAGTCCCCTGAAACAGACTCGGAACTCAGCGGGCCCACCGCTAGGCGAACCGACCTGACGAACGTTATTTTCTTGCGAATTCTTTACACGTCGAAGGGGATTTTCGCCAAAGACTCAGAGGTCGGAGGAGAGACCATGCGTTGGAAACGAGGCACTCGGAGTAAGAACGTAGAGGATCGGCGGGGTCAAACGGGGCGGCGTCGGGCGGCCCGAGGAGCCGGCCTGGGCCTCGGGGGCCTGGTGGTCGTCCTCGCACTGAGCCTCCTGACCGGACAGGACCTCTTCTCTCTCCTCGGTGGGGGCGGGGCCATGCTTCAGCCTCCTCCTTCCGGCGGATCTTCGTCTCCCTATGTCCCCTCTCCTGAGGAGGAGGAGTGGGCGGACCTCATGAATTTCCTGGTGGACACGATCCAGGCCGATTGGCACCGGCTGTTGCCTCGAGTCGGTGGCAGGTACGTGGACACCCAGCTCGTGCTCTTCTCGGGCTCTATCGACTCCGCCTGTGGCTTCGCCCAGTCGGCTACGGGGCCGTTCTACTGTCCGGGCGACCGGAAGGTCTACATCGATCTGTCGTTCTATCGAGATCTGCGGGACCGGTTCGGGGCTCCGGGAGACTTTGCTCAGGCCTACGTCCTGGCCCACGAAATCGGACATCACATCCAGACTGTTCTGGAAATCGAAGGGCGGGTCAGGGAGTTGCAGCGGACCAACCCCCGGATGCGAAACGAGTACTCGGTGGCCATGGAGCTACAGGCCGACTGCCTGGCGGGGGTTTGGGGGAATGCCGCCAACCGGGCCGGCATGCTCGAACCGGGAGACGTCGAGGAGGGTTTGAGGGCCGCCAGCGCTATCGGAGACGACCGGATACAGCGGCAGGTGCAAGGCCGGGTCACCCCGGAATCGTTCACCCACGGCTCTTCGGACCAACGCATGGCCTGGCTGAGGCGGGGGCTCACGACGGGGGATCCCGACGCTTGCGATACCTTCGGTGAGATGTTCCGGTAGGGGTCCCCCTCGGGTCAGTTCTCTCCGAGGAGAATGATCCTGGTTCAGAGCAGGAAGATCACCACCAGCAGGGCTATCCACACCAGGGTCAGGAACGTGAGCAACACCACCTCCAGAGCCGTTATGCGTTGGGG
>JABDNZ010000439.1 GCA_013043565.1 Gemmatimonadota bacterium
GGGTGGTTCGTGTCCTGGAAGACAATAGCGAGCTGCGGGCCAGGGCGGCCGCCGCCATCTCCAACCCCACGGAATTCCTCCAGATCGACATCGGTAGCGGCATCGTGATGGATGCCTGGATGATCAAACCCAGAGAGTTCGATCCGTCGAAGAAGTATCCCCTGTTCATCTATGTCTATGGGGAACCCCATGGGCAGACGGTGATGGACCGATGGTCCACCAGAAACAACTTCCACCGGGCCATCGCAGACCTGGGTTACCTGGTGGTGTCCATCGAGAACCGGGGCACACCGGCACCGAAGGGAGCTGCGTGGCGGCGGGCCATCTTCGGAAGCCTGGGTCCCCTTTCCACCCGGGAACACGCAGCCGGCGTAAGGGAATTGGGCCGGATGCTTCCCTACGTGGACCTTTCCCGGGTTGGCATCTGGGGATGGAGTGGCGGTGGCTCCAACACCCTGAACTCGCTTTTCCGGGAACCGGACGTCTATCACGTGGGAATCGCCGTGGCCCCGAAACCTCAACCTCATCTCTACAACGCATGGTTCCAGGAGATCTACATGGAGACCCTGGAGACGAATCCGGACGGGTACCGGGAGTCATCCCCCATGAACTTTGCAGAGGGCCTGAGAGGGGACCTCCTCATCATCCATGGCACCGGGGAGACCAACACGCACCTGGAGATCACCGAAGGGCTTGTGGACCGTCTCATCGAGTTGGGCAAAGAGTTCGATTACATGACCTACCCCAACAGGGACCATGGCTTGTCGGAGGGGGAGGGAACGGCGCTTCACGTGCGCCAGCTCATGGTGCGGTACCTGCTGGACCATCTTCGGCCCGGGCCGGGATAACGGGGTTTGGAGGGGCCCCCTGCGTCAAGAGTCCCGGTCCAACTCCACAGGGCTCACGAATCCACCCGGCTTGACGGCCAACACGGAAGATTCCACCTGCCTGAGGATGGTCTCGGCGGTGTTGCCGATGAGGAATCCAGGGACCCCGGTTCGGCCCACCGAGCCCATGACCACCACGTCCACGTCGTGCTCCCGAACGAATTCCGGTACGACGTGCTCGGGATCTCCTTCCAGGAGGTGCCGATTCACCACGGGGATGAGATCGTCGAAGGGCTTCAGCATCTCCCTCATGGCTTTGGCTGTCCGAGCTCTGACCTGCCGGGAGTATTCACTGAACTCCTCCGACCGGATCCTGCTTCGGAGCAGCGACCGGCCCCATGGCGCCCAGGCATGAAGAACGTGTAGGTCGGCGCCTTCCATGGCCGCCAATTCCAGGCCCAGTCCGATGATGGATTGATTCAACTCCGCATGGGAGTCATCCTCACCCATGGGATCGATAGTGGCCAGGACCCGTTTGACGTCCTTGTGGGCGCCTGGCTTCACGAGCCAGACGGGGCAGGGGCACTTCCTCAGTAGCCGCATGTCCACCGAGCCCAGGAACTGCCCGGGGATATGCTTCCGGCTGCCGCTCCCTTTCATGACCAGGTCATGACCCTCGGTAAGGACCATCCTGGAGAGTTCCATGGCTGTATGGCCCCAAAGCACCCGCCTGCCGATCTCGATTCCAGCGTCAGGGAGCTTCCTGCCCACCTCCTCGAGATCCGCTTCTGCTGCCCGAAAGAGAGCCTCCTTCAGGTCATCCATCCCCGTCAGGTCATAGGGAATGTCCTGTGGAAGGGGGGGGATCACGTGGACGACGGCAAGCTGCCCGCCAGACTCCTGGGCTAAACCCAGCGCCAGCTGGATAGCGGTCCAGTCTCTCTTTTCGGAGTCAAAAACAGCTAGGATTTTCTGGAACCGTTTCATGATTGACTCCCGTGGACCACGTATAGGTGCGAGCCAGCTTCCGTCGGCAGGGATTGCCGGATTACAACGGCACCAACTTAGCGAGTTCCACAGGCGGTTGGGGAGTCCCGGGCCGCGGCAGGGGGGCCTGGAGGTCCGAGGTTCCTCCGGAAGGCTGGCGCCGGGTCCGCAGCCCAGGGCATCTTACCGCTGCCCCTGAGAAGGTATCGCCCGTTTTGATCGCCTGGGCCCCGTCCGGGGCTGTGGCCACGGTCCCGCAGGACCTGGCTGCTGTTTCGCGGTTTCAGACCCCCGTTCAGAGGAGTTGGCAGATGGGGAAGCTGGGTACCTGCTTCATCACCGGTGCTTCATCC
>JABDNZ010000441.1 GCA_013043565.1 Gemmatimonadota bacterium
GTTCGAAGAGGCAGCCGGGTCCCTCGCGCAGGAGGTCGGATCCAAGTGGGAGGACGGTGATCTGGAGGTAGAGGATCAGATGTACGGAGAGAGGTGGACCCGAGGAAAAACCCTCACGGCCCTTCTCAACCACCAGACCCACCACCGGGGCCAAATGACGGTCCTGATGCGGCAAGCAGGCCTCAAGGTCCCTGGGGTTTACGGACCCGCAAAGGAAGAGTGGGAATCATACGGCATGCCGCCGCAAGAATAGCGTGGGGAAGCCGGGAGCGACGGCCCAGGGTATGAACCCCCGAGACAAAGGTAGGGGGTTGTTGGGGTGGACCATCGGGGTTTCCCTGGTCGGCGGCCTTGTGGCCCTCGTTCATGTGACGGTGGGCTGGTCTTCCCTCCTTTCCCCGTGGCTCGAGGTGGATCCCGCAACATTGGCGGGAGCCGTCGTCCTGGTCATGATCAGCTATGCGGTGAGGACCGTTAGAGTCCATGACTATTTCAGACCCATCACCTCCGGTGAGTTCTTTCGGACGTTCCGTATCGTTCTCGTACATAATCTGCTCAACAACCTCCTACCCATGCGAAGTGGAGAGGCGTCTTTTCCCGTCCTCATGGCGAGGGGGTTCCGGATACCCTACTCAAAGTCCGTCCCCGCCCTGCTGTATCTCCGAGTGCTGGACCTTTTCTTCGTGGTCCTCCTTGGAGCCACCGGTTACCTGTTGAGCAAGGGCATGCTGGCAGCCGTCTTGGTCCTCCTCCTCACACCTCTTCCGTACGTTCTATTCCGAGTACAGCCCTGGATAACCGCCGGCCTCGAACGAAAGCGGTCCCGGTTGGCCTCCATTGCCAGAGAAGCCATCCACGGACTCCCGTCTTCTTCAACGCTCTTCTGGAGGACCTGGGTTTGGACGGGTCTGAACTGGTCCAGCAAGCTCCTGGTTTTGGCCTGGATTCTCAAAGCTTTTGAACCCATGCCCTTTTCCGCGGCGCTGGTGGGAAGCACGACGGGGGAGCTCTCGAGCGTCCTACCTTTTCACGGGATTGCCGGGGCTGGCACCTACGAAGCCGGCGTGTTGGCCGGACTGCTACCCATGGGAGTAGCGCTGGAATCGGCCTTGAAGGCGGCGGTGAATCTGCACCTCTTCGTCTTGGGAGTGTCGATCCTGGCCGGGACAGCAGCGGGAATGGTCCGTCTACCGCCAAACGATGCTGGTGAAAGCACCGGAGATTCCTAGTAACTTGAGGGCATGAAGACCACAGATATGGGCGCTTTCCAAGTTCTTGAGCATACGACCCTTTCCATCGTGATCCCCTTCTTCAATGAAGGAGAAAACGTCGGAGGGCTCCTGGAAGAGCTCCACATGGCCATGGATTCTTCTCCCTGGCCTTGGGAGGCGGTTTTGGTGGACGATGGGAGTGAGGACGAAACCCTGGCGCGGATGGGCGCTGCCCAGAGCCGCTTTGGAGACCACGTCAGAATCGTGGCTCTCCAGAGGAACTTCGGCCAAACCGCTGCCACCCAGGCCGGCATCGACGCGGCGGGAGGGAGCCTGGTCGTCACGTTGGACGGCGATCGTCAGAACGATCCCGAAGACATACTTCCCCTGGCCCGTCGTCTGATAAACGAGGACTTGGATTTGGTGGTGGGATGGAGGAAGAGCCGGCAGGACGGATTCCTTCTCCGTCGCCTCCCATCGCTTCTCGCGAACCGGCTCATTGGGAGAGTCACCGGAGTCAGGCTCCACGACTATGGATGCAGTCTGAAGGTCTACAGAACCTCCGTCCTCCGGAGCGTACGCTTGTATGGAGAGATGCACCGATTCATTCCAGGATGGTTCGCGGCATCCACCTCCCCGAAACGGATCGCGGAGGCGGTGGTCAACCACCGGCCACGAACCGCCGGAAAATCCAAGTACGGCTTAGGTCGCACTTTCCGCGTCCTCCTGGACCTTCTCTCCGTCCACTTCTTCATGAGATACTGGACACGACCTGGACATTTTTTCGGGTCCATCGGCCTGATCTTCGGGGGCCTCGGCGGTTTGATCCTTACCTACCTGGCCTGGGTGAAGTTCGGCTTGGGTGAAGACATTGGGACCCGGCCGCTCCTCCTTGTGGGGATCGTGATGGTGATCGCCGCGGTCCAGTTCCTCACGACGGGTGTGGTGGGGGAACTCCTCACCAGGACCTACTTCGAGTCCTCCAATGCGAAACCCTATGTCGTGAGGACCCATCCGAAGGCCGAGAGGATCTGGGCGGGTGACTTGGACGGGGGGGCCGGCGGCGAATCGACCAACCTCCCACCTCCTCAGACCAGTTCCTGAGAACATGCCGAAGTCCTTTCCACAGTTCGGGTTCTGGCGCCGACGGGGCCCACACCTCCTGTTGGTCGTTGCGGTTGGCCTGGCCTTCTTCTTGAATCTCGGGAAACCCCCGTTGTTCGATCGAGACGAGGGTGCGTTCAGCGAGGCCACCAGGGAGATGGTGGAAAGCGGGAACTACATCTCCACGACTCTGAACGGGGAACCGCGGTACGACAAGCCGATTCTCACTTACTACTTCCAGGCCGTGGGAGTGACCCTCTTCGGATGGACGGAGCGCGGCCTCCGCTTCCACTCGGCGCTGGCCGCGACGCTATGGGTCTTCCTGGTCTGGGCCTTCGCCAGACGGGAATGGGACGACACCACGGGGTGGGTGGCCGGCATGCTGACAGCCACATCCCTATGGGTCATGGTGATCGGACGGGCCGCCACGGCCGATGCCCTCCTGAATCTCTTTCTGGCCCTTAGCCTTTTCGACCTTTACCGGTTCTGGAAGCAGAACCGACGCGCGCCCCTTTATCGGGTGTTCCTATGGGCTGGGCTGGGCTTTCTCACCAAAGGTCCGGTGGCAGTGGCGATTCCCCTGGCGGCCGCATTCCTCCTGGCTTTGGTCCGGGGCCAAATCATCAGGTACTTGAGGGCCGTTTTCAGCCCGATCGGGTGGGCCATCTTTTTCGTTGTCGCCGGACCCTGGTACTGGGCAATCTATGCCAGAGACGGGCAGGCCTTTGTGGACGGGTTCTTCCTGAGCCATAACCTGAATCGGTTCGCGGACACCATGGAAAGCCATGGTGGTGTCCTCTACTATTTTGTTCCTGTGCTCCTGCTCATCGTTCTCCCCCACACGGCCCTCCTGCTGAAGGCCTTAACCCGGGTTCGGAGGGCAACCAGGAGTGATCTGGAACTCTTCCTCTGGCTATGGTTCGGTTTCGTCTTCCTGTTTTTTTCGGTGTCCAGCACTCAACTGCCCCACTACCTGCTATACGGATCCACGCCCCTCTTTCTCCTGATGGCCAGATACCGTGAGGAGCTCCGGAGCCGGTTCCTGGCTCTTCTCCCGGCTGCCGTCCTGGCCGCCTTCCTCTTTTTCCTCCCCTGGATCTGGCAACTGGCTGAACCCAGGGTGACCGACGACTTCACCCGGGCCATCATGACCGGGGCTCCCGATGCGTTCGGGTTGGAGTATCGGGTCTGGACGGGCCTGACCCTGGCCGGGGTTGCCGCTCTGTTCTTCCTGGCCCGGTGGAAGCCCTGGCAACACCTCATGGCAGCTGGCCTGTTGATAGCGACGGTCCTGGCCGCCGCCCTCTTTCCCGCCTACGGCCAGGTCCAGCAGGGGCCCACGAAAGAGGCGGCTCTCCTGGCTCGGAGTGAAGGATGGGAGGTCGTGATGTGGCGGTTGGACATGCCCAGTTTTGCCCTCTATTACGGAGACATCACGCCTCTACGGGCCCCTGAACCCGGGGAGGTCGTGTTCACCCGGATAACTCGCCTGGACCGGCTGGACGCTCCCACCGAGGTGGTGTTTCAGAAGGGTGGAATCGTCCTGGCAAGGGCTCTGGAGTAGGGCTCGCCGTCATGGGTTCCGATGTCGCTACGTCCATGATCCGGGCCCGTCGTTGGGTGGTCGCGGCCCCTCCGATCCTGGCTCTGCTACTTCTTTTGGGCATCGAGTTTGCGGGGTGGGACCGGGCCCTCTTCGCCATTTTCAACGATCTCTCCTCCTTTACTGGTCCGGTCTTTTGGGCTCATGCGACGATCCTGGGGGACGGGTTGGTTTGCACCGTGCTGCTGCTCCTTTGGACTCGGAGGAATCCCGGGAGGGTTTGGGGGGGCCTTCTCGGGGCGGTCTTCATGGTGCTGGTGCTCAGAGTATTCAAGGGCATGTTGACCCTGCCCCGGCCCCTGGGGGTTTTGCCGGAGGACATGGTGACAATCATCGGGCCGGGCCACCGTCGAGGGTCGTTCCCCTCGGGCCACACCGCCACGGCCGCCCTTCTGGCCGGGGTCTGGGCCATGACCAGCACCCGGCGGATCGTGCCGGGGGTGGCCCTCGGGTACGTCGTGTTGGTTGCGGTATCCCGAATGGCCGTAGGCGTCCACTGGCCCACGGACGTTTTGGCGGGCCTGGCCTTGGGGTGGGCGTCGGCCTGGCTCGGACTCCGGTGGGCCTCGAGGGCCCCGTGGGGCATGAGGAAACCGGGGCGCCACATCCTTACCGCGGCGCTCATGATCTCGGCCCTGGCCCTGATGGTACCTTACGACTCCGGCTATCCTGGAGTTCTTCTGTTCCAGCGCCTCCTAGCCTCCGGGTGTCTGGCCTGGGGAGCCTACGCCGTGGCGCGACCGGTGGATGCCCATGACGGGGTATGACGTACTTATCGTCGGCGGCGGGGTCGTGGGCAGTTCCATCGCCTATTTCCTATCGGCCAACGGGGATTCCAGAGCCCTCCGGATCGCCGTCGTAGAGCAGGACTCCACCTACGCTCACTCGTCCACAGCGCTTTCCGTGGGGGGAATCCGGCAACAGTTTTCCACCCGGGAGAACATCGCTTTGTCCCTCTTCTCGGCCGAGTTTTTCAGGGAGGCACCCCGGACCCTTGCGGTCGGATCGGAGGAGCCGGATCTGGGTTTCCAAGAAGCTGGATACCTGTTTCTGGCATCGTCCCAGGGCCTCCCAGTCCTCGAGAGGAATCTGGAGAAGCAGAGGAGGCTGGGAGCGGATGTCCGACTGCTGCTCCCCGGTGAACTCGGGGCTCGGTTCCCATGGCTGAACGTCTCCGACCTCTCCGCTGGTTCCCTTGGGGCCAGCAAAGAAGGGTGGCTGGATCCCCATTCCCTGTTGCAGGGATTCAGAAAAAAAGCGCGGAGCCAGGAAGTGGTCTATCTGGAGGATCGAGTCATTGGATTCTCCATGGCCGGAGGACGTGTCACGGAAGCCAACCTGGCGGAAGCCGGACGCGTGCCCGTAGGGCAGGTGGTGAACGCCGCCGGGCCCATGGCGGCAGGCTTGGCTCGTCTGGCTGGAATCACGGACCTTCCGGTTCGTCCCAGAAAGCGATTCGTCTACCGAATCCAAACCTCCGCGAGTCTCCCCGGGTGCCCGATGGTGATTGATACGTCCGGTGTCTACCTCCGTCCGGAGGGGGACGGCTTTTTATGTGGAGTGGCTCCCCCGACAACCGCCGATCCGGACACTCTGGACCTGGACATGGAATACGGGCTCTTTCATGAGACCGTGTGGCCAGCCCTGGCCCACCGAGTGCCGGCGCTGGATTCCCTGCGGTTGGGACCGTCCTGGGCAGGTCACTATGCGCTCAACCCGCTGGACCGGAATGCCATCCTGGGGCCCCACAGTGATATTCAGAACTTCCTCTTTGCAAACGGTTTTTCGGGACATGGGCTTCAACAATCTCCAGGGATCGGAAGGGCCCTTTCAGAGCTGATCCTCCATGGAGAGTACCGAACTCTGGACCTCGGACGGTTTTCCTTCCATAGGTTCGCCGAAGGCGCCCTGGTCCTCGAGGAGAACGTAGTATGACGCTGCGACCGACCTCCATGATGAGTATCGCCCTCCTCCTCATGATCGGCGGATGCCAGGGTCCGCCCGACTCCTCTCTGGACCTGCAATGGGCAGGTCTACCCGATCGCCGTTGGCCGGGGCCGGATATCTGGGCAAATAGGATCCAGGATTGGTCCATCCGAGACGGGCGCCTCGAAGCCACCAGCGACCTTCCCATGAGGACGGCCCATATCCTGACTCGTCTGTTGGCGCCGACGCGCGGTCCAATCCTGGCGGTGTTGGATCTCGGCCTGTCCACGGATCAGGACGATGCTTCGGGACCCGCCGCGGACCAGGACGACTCTTCCGCAGGAGGGATTCTCCTGGGCGCCGGCGGAGGGGGGTTGGACTACCGCCGGGCTGCACTGATCCATCACAGCCCTGGGCCCGGCGGGGGTCTCTTCGTGGGGATCGATGACCGGGGGCACCTCGCCGTCAGGGACTTCGAGGATGGCAATCGAGTTCTATTCTCCAGTGACGATGCACTCCCATGCTCCCGCTCTTGCCAACTCCGGATTCGAATAGAGGAGGACGGCCCGGAGGGCCGGGGTGACGTGAATGATCGGGAGAGGGGGGGCCCGGACCGATTCACTCTCACCGTCGAGGCAAGGGACCCCACCGGCGACGAACCTCCGATTTCTCTGCAGGTCCCAGGGCTTCCAAGCGAGCGCATGGCTGGGGGGGTCGCCCTGGTATCCCATGGAGGAGGGGCCGGCACCGCAAAGACCTGGTTCTCACGGGTGCGGCTCGAGGGCCCGGGATGGGAATCACGGGACGACCGGGCGCTGGGGCCAATCCTGGGAGCCCAGCACACCCTCAGCCGAGGTATGCTGACCCTCACCGCTCAGCTGTTCGCCATATCTCCCCTCCACCCCGGTCCAGCCTCCCCGAGTCCTGATTCGGTGGTAATGGAGCTCCAGGACGAGGCCGGAGCGTGGGCCAGGGTGGGGTCGGCGCCTGTCCTGACCCCGGCGTTCACCGCCACCCTCGGCGTGAGCGAATGGTCCGGGGACCGGGACGTACCCTACCGCCTGACTCTCCCAGGGACCACCGTCGGGTCGACCGATGGGCGGAACCTGGACCTCGCCTATCGGGGGGAGATTCGAGCGGAACCCCTGGAGAAGGATGATGTGATCGTCGCGGCCTTTACGGGAAATCACAACGTGGCGAGCCCGGGGGTGGATGGTGGCGCGTTCGCCTGGGAAACGGACATCTGGTTCCCTCATGAAGACATCCTCGCCCACGTTCAGGCTCAGGATCCGGACTTTCTTTTTTTCAGCGGGGATCAGGTTTACGAGGGAGCCAGCCCGACTCGGGCCGACTTTGACAACCCTTACGAAGACTACCTCTACAAGTGGTACCTCTGGCTCTGGGCCTTCAGGGACCTCACCCGGGACATTCCTTCCGTCGCGATCCCCGACGACCACGACGTGTTTCATGGAAATGTCTGGGGGGCCGGCGGAAGGGCGACCCCCCCGGGTCTCGCCGGGGCCGCCGCTCAAGATCAGGGAGGCTACAAGCTACCAACTGACTGGGTGAACATGGTGCAGCGGACTCAAGCCTCTCACCTACCCACCCCATGGCGAACCACTCCCCTGGATGGGGGCATAGAGACCTACTACACCGACATCCTCTATGGAGGCCTAAGCTTTGCGGTGCTGGAGGACCGGAAATTCAAGTCACCTCCAAAGCTCCTTGTTCCCGAGGCGGACGTCTGGAACGGTTGGGCCCAGAACGCGGAGTTCGACCCAACGACCGGAGCCGACCCTCCGGGCGCCTCTCTTCTGGGCGCAGAACAGGAGGCGTTTCTGGAGGAGTGGGCCGCCGATTGGGGGAATGGAACCTGGATGAAGGTGGTCCTATCCCAGACGATCTTCGGGAATGTCGCGACGATCCCGGCTGAAGCCATGAGTGGCTCGGTGATTCCCTCCTTGGCCCTCCCGGAACCCGGGGGCTACGTGGAGGGTGACAAGCTGGCGGCGGACATGGACTCCAACGGTTGGCCACCTTCAGGACGAACGCGGGCCGTCCGAGCCATGAGGAAAGGGTTCGCAGTCCACCTTGCCGGGGACCAACACCTGGCCAGCACGATCCAATACGGAGTGGAGGGCTTTCGCGACGGCCCCTACGCTCTCTGCGTTCCTTCGGTGGCTAATTTCTGGCCTCGGCGATGGTATCCCCCGGCGGCAGGGGAAAACCGAGATCCTGACGCCCCGGCATACGCCGGCGATTTCCGGGACGGGTTCGGAAACCTCATGACCGTCTTTGCCGTCTCCAACCCCGCCGCGTGGGGTCGGGAGCCGTCTATTCTTCATGACCGGGCCCCTGGGTACGGAATTGCCAGGTTCCAGCGGTCGACCAGGGAAGTCAGCCTGGAGGCCTGGCCCCGATGGGCCAACCCCGAAGCCGGACAGGAGCCCTACGCTGGATGGCCGGTTCGCTTCCATCAGGAGGACGGATTCGGGAGGCCGGCTTATGGGTACCTACCCACCGTACAGGTGCTGGGGCTTCAGGATCCTGTCGTGCAGGTGATCAATGAGACCGGCGGAGAGGTGGTCTATACGTTGCGAATGCAAGGCCAGCGCTTCTCGCCCTATGTCTTCGAGCCGGGCCGCTACAGCCTTCGGATCGGCGAGCCTGGGACGAATCTGATGCAGACGCTTCTTGGGCTGGAACCGACCCAGGAACCGGGGAGGGACGTCGAGGTCGTGTTCGGAGGTGGCCCGAGGTGACTCCAAGCCGGTTGTGACCCGGGGGAATGGCCCTCCCAGGGGGACCGGTCTTAGAAGACATACTCCAAGCGGCGGGCTCCCTGAGGGCTGGCCAACATGGGATCCTCCAGGAGGAGGATCAGGGTGGTCGTGCCTGGCTGGCCTACCCCGTAACTCTCTTGGTAAGCGATTTTCAGGGGAATCAGATCGAAAGTATAGTCCCTGGTGATCCATGCGTCGCACGGATCGTCGAAGTCCTCATGGGATAGAAAGAGCCTGTTCTGAACCGGGTCGGACTCCATCCATCCACCCCATGAAATCAACTTCACATCGTGTGTCCGGCACCCGCCGCCGTAGTTGAGGCGGACCTGAAGACTCTGCCCCACAATGACAGCGTCCTCTATCTGAAAAGCGTCTCCCGGCCACAGCGAGGGGTCCGTATCGAAGTTCACGATGATGGGGAGGGTTCCCGAGACCAGGCCTTGAACGGTGGCGAGTGCGGTCTTGAGCTCGTGAGGAAGCGCTTCGGAGCTTCCACGCACCCGGCTCCTGCCCTCCCGGTCACGATAGTCGAGATTGAAGTAGAACTGATCGCAACACTGGACCCCGAAATCTTCTCCATCCAATGCAAGCACGTTCGCATCTCTGAAGATGCCCCATACGTACCGAACCTGCTCCTCGGTCAAGGATTGGAGAACTTCCCCGTCAGCGAAATCGCAGAGGTTGAGACACTCCACGCCGACGACGGACCGGGTCTCCCCGTCGAGCAGGACCGTGAAGTCGGCACCAGCGAATCCCCCGGTCACGTGCAACAGAACCTGCATCTCCCCACCCCCCGGAGCCGCCAGAGGATCCTGCAGACAAGCCTGAGGGGCAATGCCCAGGAACACGAGGGCACATGCAGAGATTGCCTTCTTCATCGCACATCACCTTATGGAGAAAAACGGGTCACACCTCTTCGTACCCTGAAAACGATCCGATGGACGGTTTTGTGCCGGCTCAGAGCTCGACAGGCGTGACGGGAGGGCGGCCATCCAGGACTGCTGCTGCATTCTCCACCGCCAACTCTGCCATGGCCCGCCTTGTCACGGTGGTAGCACTTCCGATATGAGGTAACGCCACCACCTTGGGATGCTGCACCAACCCCCGCGGCACGTCGGGCTCACGGCTGAACACGTCCAGACCGGCCCCTCCGAGCCGGCCCAGGTCGAGGGCCTCCCGGAGGGCCTCCTCGTCCACCAAGTCCCCCCTGGCGGTGTTGATGAACAGGGCGCCAGGCTTCATGGAGGAAAAGCGCACAGCATCGAACAGCCCCCGGGTCTCGTTCGTCGAAGGAACATGGACAGACACCACATCGCTCTCCGCCAGAAGGGCGAAAAGGTCTCGTCGGCTGGCACCGACACCCTCCTCGAACTCGGGCCGGCCCTCGGAGTCGGAGTAGAGCACCGCCATCCCAAAGCCAACGGCGCGCCTCCCCACCGCCTGCCCTATGCGGCCAGCGCCCACGATTCCCAGAGTGCTCCCGTTCAGCTCCAGACCAAGTAGTTGGGTGGGGCTCCACCCCGTCCAGGAGTCTTGATACAACACCTCCTGCGCCTCTTTTGTACGCCGGGCCACAGAGAGAATCAGGGTCCAAGCCAGATCGGCCGTGGACTCCGTGAGAACGTCAGGTGTGTTGGTCACGGGGATTCCGCGCCGAGCCGCAGCAGCCAGGTCGATATTGTCATACCCGACCGCACACTGAGCGAGAACCCGAAGATTCGGTAGACCGTCGAGCTCCCCCTCACCGATGGGGCGGGACAACAGAGGTATGATGGCGACATAATCCCCACGGGGAGTGGGTTCCTGTGAAGGAATCCACTCCACCCCGTACCCCGGGAGTGGGTCGGACGGAAGGAGAGGTTGAAGTTCGGCGGCGATGAGGACTCTCATCTCCCCCCACCCCCCGGTCGGCGGTAACGGATGGGCGGCGGCGGCTCCGACCTCAACTCCACCCTCTCGGTGGCGAGAAGTCTAAGGGCCTCGGCCTCCACAGCCCATTCCCCGTTCACGTCGAAGAATCCACCCCTGGGAGCCAGAAAACTACCTCCATCGATCAGAGGAGGAGTGTCCCAGGTCCCTACCAGACCGCCCCAGGTTTTGGCCCCCACGAGGGGGCCGATCCCCCGGAATCTGAAGAGATAGGGCATGAGGTCACCGCCTGACCCGGCCCGTTCGTTGATGACCATGACCTCACTGGCCCCCGAAAACGTCGGAGAGGAGTTGACCTGGACCGAAATCGTTCTGCCAGCGGAGGAGACGGTCGGGCTCCTCAGCATGCGCGTGCCTTGGCTCGATGCCTGTGTAGCATTTGTGACCGAAAAAAGGGCGAACAGCGTCATGCCGACTGCGAACCGGCGGGCGGACCGCGTCGAATCCTTCATGCCAACCTCCGTAGATGGGCTCGGGTCGGGCCCTAATCTGGCAGGGAACCGGCCAACTCAGAAAGGGGCGGGGACGGTATGGCTTGCCAGAAATGACGCTCTGGTCCATTCTTGCGCGGCCCCACGAAGCGCACCCCTGCAGGAAGGCTCGAATAAAGGGACGACCGATCCTCATGCTATCGCGGCGCCTGCTCTTGGTGGCACTCTTCACCTGCGTCACCCTTGGATTCACGATTCTGGTGGCGGAGCAGGGGATCCGTAACTACCTACCGTCAGACGCTTTCCCGGAAGCAAACGGCGTCCTGTTCGGGGGGGACTATCTGGCCTTTTATGTGGGTGGGCGCCTGTTCATCGAGGACCGAGATCGGCTGTATGATCTGGATTACCAAGAGGAGTATCGGACCGCCCTTCTAGGCCCGATCCCGGAGTCGGTGAGCAGCCACCTGCCCTTCGTCTATCCACCATTGGTGGGGGCCCTGATGGCTCCTTTTTCCAAGCTCCCCTTTCGCCAATCATTCTGGACCTGGATGGTCCTCGGCCTTGGGGTCAGCCTCTTTTCCCTTGCCCTGATCGCCAGGACCTTCAGGGCGCACGAGATAGTCCCCCTCCCCTAATCCTCCTTTACTCACTGGGATTTGTCCCTTTTTCCCTTAACACCCTACTTGGAGGACAGATCTCCTGGCTCGGCCTGGCCATTTTTGCAATGGTGGGCACGGCCATTTCCAACCGGAAACCATTTTTGGCGGGTCTGGTGATGAGCCTGTCGTACTACAAGCCTCCGCTCTTCCTACTGCTGCTTATCGTCCTTCTTTTGAGCCAGGGCCGTCGGTTTTTTTGGGGCTTCGCGGTCGGGGCTACTGCCTTGATATCGCTCAGCCTGGCTCTGGTGGG
>JABDNZ010000446.1 GCA_013043565.1 Gemmatimonadota bacterium
TCCTGGTCCTGACGCTTCACCGGGGTCACACGGTGGTTCCAAATCCCAGAGGCAACCGGGTTCTCGAGGTGGATGATCGCCTCCTCTGTTTCGGCCGGCTCGAGACCATGCGAGATCTCGTACCTGCCAGGAGACGTCGGAAACGGCCGAAGGTCAGGAAGTTGGTGACCAAAATCGGGAACCCCGGAGAGCCGATCTGATGGCCAAGAAGATCAGCAAGGACGTGGGAACCTGGCCCGGACTGAAGGTCGCCCCTGGGGAGCAGGCCGATCTCAAGCTGACAGTGAGCAAGAGCTACAGCGGTGAATCGATGCGGGTGCCCGTGCATGTCTGGCGGGGCAGGGAACCCGGGCCATCCGTTTTCATTTCTGCCGCCGTGCACGGCGACGAGATCAACGGAACCGGCACCATTCGGCATATCATCCAAGAACGCCCCTTCGAGCTCAAGGCGGGGAGTCTGGTTCTGGTCCCCGTCATAAACATCCTCAGCTTCGAGCAGTTGTCCCGGTATTCCCCGGATCGACGGGACCTCAATCGTACTTTCCCGGGATCCAGAGGCGGAAGCCTCACCAGCCGGCTTGCGGACGTGATATTCCGAAACATCGTGGCCCGATGTGACTACGGAATCGACCTCCATACGGCTGCCATCAGGCGCACCAACTATCCCAACCTACGCGCCGACATGGAGCAGGAGGCCACAGCGAGGCTAGCCACCCTCTTCGGGGCCGAGCTTTTGCTCAACAGTCCTGGGCCGGCGGGAAGTCTTCGCCGGGCAGCCGTAAGAGTCGGTTGCGCCACTATCGTCCTGGAAGCAGGCGAAGTCTGGAAGGTGGAGCCATCCGTGGTGGAGTACGCGTTGCGGGGAATCCGGAACGTCCTCGTAGGCCTCAAGATGATCGAAGGCGACGTACAACAGCCGGCCTTCCGCGTGGTGGCGGAGGAAACAAAGTGGATGAGGGCTGAAAAGGGCGGCTTCCTGAAGTTCCATGTCCATCCCGGGGACACGGTGTCGGCCGGCCAGCCCCTCGCTACGAACACCACCCTCGCGGGAAAAGACCAGAACACGATCCTAGCCCCCAGAGAAGCCATCGTGCTTGCGATGACCACGCTCCCGGCGGTCTCACCGGGAGATGCCGTGGCTCACCTTGCCTTTCCGAGTGAAAGGGCACTTCGGAAGATGGAGCGAACCATAGGAAAGCTCCCCGACGACAGCCTCCTCTCACGCTTGCATGAAGACCTGGCCAGCAACGTCCTCGTTTCCGACCTGGATGAGCCGGAGGGCGAATAAGAGGGCCTGAGGTCCCCTAGTCGAACGACCGGTCCGGCCGAGCCTTCTTTGGGGGAAGAACCGACTCCGAGGCTAGCCCCGCATCCACGTCGTCGAAGTGGACGTCCAACTGCGGGAAAGCGATCGTGATTCCCTCATCCTTGAGGTGCCGCCAAATCGCCATATTGAGGGCCGAGCGGGTCACACGGGCCAACCAGGGGTCTTCAGCCCAGATCGAAACCTCGAAGTCCACCGACGAGTTGCCGAACTCGAGGAGGAGAACGACGGGGTCCCGGCCCTTCACACGCTCCTGAACCGACCCGCCTGCCCGCCGCAGAACATCCAGCACCTGGTCCATATCCGATCCATACGCCACCCCCACCTGCGCTCGGATGCGGTAGAGGGAGTCTGCCAAGGTGTAGTTTGTAACGGAAGATTGGACCAAAGAGGAGTTCGGAATGATGATCTCCTCCTCGTCCCGGGTCCGGGCAACCGTTGCCCGGGTCCCCATCTTCATCACCCTCACAATCCTCCCGTCCACCTCCAGAACATCCGACTCCGTGATAGAACGCTCAGCCAGCAGAATGACTCCAGAGACGAAGTTCTGGAGGATGTTCTGCATGGCAAAACCAAGAGCCACGGCTACGACGGCGCCGGCGGCGAAGAGGGCCCCCAGGTTGATTCCGATGGTCTGGATGGCCACTCCCAGGCCCATCAGCATCACCGTGTAGTGAAGGAGCTTCTTGGCCGTCGCAACCGTACCTTCCTCCACGACCCCTCGGGCAAGGAGCCATTTTTCCGTGATCCGACGGAGAAGTCGGGAAACCCAGACCGCCACCAGGATGATGAGGAGAAAGGTGACGATGGAGACCGCATTCACCTCGGTCCCCGCTAGGGTGAAGAGGTTTGTGTTGGCAAGCCTGTCGAGGGTGGAAATGAAGTCAGGCCAACTCATCGTGTGCTCCTTGAGCCACAGGGGGGTCTGGTCTCGAGATGGGGTCGGATCCAACTAAAGCCAATCTCGTCTCTTGAAGAAGATAAGGAGTCCGAGGGCCATAACGCCCATGATGCCGAGCAGAGCTGGATAGGCCCAGGGGATACCGAGCTCTGGCATCCTCTCGAAATTCATCCCATAGATCCCGGCGAGGAAAGTCAGGGGAATGAAGATGCTCGCCATGATGGTCAGCACCTTCATGATCTCGTTCATTCGATTGCTGACCGATGACAGATAGAGGTCCATCAAACCCGATACCACTTCTCGCAAAGTCTCCGCGGCGTCCACCACCTGGACGGTATGGTCGTAGACATCCCGAAGGAAAACTCCGGTGCCCTCATCGACCAGAGGGGACTCGGTCCGAACGAGGGCATTGGCGAGTTCCCTGAGGGGCCAGACAGCTCGTCGAACCACAAACATCTCTTGGCGCAGTTTATGAATCCGATGCATGGTGTCTTGGGTGGGCGACTCCAGAACCTCCTCCTCGAGCAACTCCACCTGCTCGGCGAAGAACTCCAGGATGTTGAAGTAGTTGTCTACGATCGCGTCGATGAGCGCGTAGGCCAGGTAGTCGGCGCCCCGGGTCCTGATACGTCCGCTCTTTCCGCGGATCCTGTCGCGAACTCCCTGCCAAACGTCTCCTGCCCGTTCCTGAAAGGAAAGCACGTACCCCTTCCCGAAAACGATCCCAATTTGTTCGTTTTTGACGCTGGACGTGGCAGTATCAAGGGTCAGCATCCGAAGGACGACGAAGAAATAGTCGTCGTATTCCTCGACCTTCGGCCTCTGCCCGGTGTGGACGAGGTCCTCCTGAACCAGGGGATGGAGCTGGAAGGCGGAGCCGATAGCCCGTGTCAGGTCCAGGTCATCCAAACCGTCCACGTTGATCCAGGTCAACCGATCGTTTGCCGCAAACTCCTGGAAACTGGCGTCGGTCCGAAGGGCCCGTTCTTCGAGATCCTCTTCATCGTATTCGATCAGGTGCACAGCCACCGGCTCTGAGCGTTCGGGGCCCGTATAGACGAGAGTTCCAGGAGCCGCACCGGGCTTTTTGGGGAAGGCCCGGAGGAGGTTTCTCACCGGAAGGGAGAGAAGGTCGCCGGCAACTTTCACTGGGGAAGAGGAATCCATGGGTTACTCCGTCTCGACTGGGCGGGGGAAGATCCGAAAGATATGAAGCAACGTTAATGGGTTCGGCCACACAATCCCATATCGGCCTGGAAAGACTCGGCACCCCGCCTGTCATATGGGCGGAGGGTTCGGGTCACTCATGGGTAGAAACAATTCCTATGGGGTCTGAACCCCTTCATAAAAAGAGGAACCGAGAATGTTCATGAACTACGGCCCAAACGTCAGGCGAGCAGTGACTCTGGCACTTCTGGTTGGCCTCGCTGCCTGCGACGGAGACTCCACGTCACCGAACGATCCGGGGCCGGCTCCCGACCTGCCTCCGCTCACCTCCATGTCGGGCGACTTCAGCATCTTCGGCACTCCTGATCCGCTTGCCGAAGGGCTCGCCCCCAAGTCCAGCTCATCCTCGCTGAATTTCACCAACGCCGCCGTGCGTGTGCTGGCGGCCCAGGTCGTAACGGTGGTTGGCCTTGCGGTGCCGGTGGCGACCTTCGCTGCGGCAGCAAACAGCACCCCGACCTTCGAGGACGATAACCGCTGGCATTGGCGGTTCACGGCGGTCCAGGGCGGCCACACCTATACGGCCCACCTCAGCGGGGCAGTCCAGGGCAGCACGGTGGCTTGGGACATGCGGATCACGTCACCGACCCACGCGCCTCCCCTGGACGAGTTCGTCTGGTACGAGGGACAGGGCCAGCGGGACCGCACCTCGGGCACATGGACGTTCTACGACCCCGCCACACCTGCTGCCGGGACAGCGGTGCTGAGGATCGTTTGGACGCACACGTCACCGACCGATCACGGTTGGGAGGCCACCGCTCTCGCGGGTGCGGCAAGCGGTGATGTCTTCACTGCCAGCGTCGACGGGGACGATCGGATGATCACCTACAGCGATACGTCAGAGCAGGCCTTCATGGAGATCTACTGGAACGCCGCCAATGGCAGCGGTTACCTCATCGCTCCGAACTACAACGGGGGTGTGAAGGCGTGCTGGGACGCGGGCCAGCAGGACGTGGCCTGTTCGTGAACCGAAGAGAGGAATCCCAGCTTCTCAAACCCCGGTGAGGAACCACCGCCTTGCCCGCGTCATATCCGCACGGCATTTTTTCCTGATTCGGAGCCAACCGGCCTTCCCGGCCGGCTTTGGACGATGCCCGCAACTCCGTGGAAGGAGCCTCAGCCGTGAATAACCCGAAATGCGCGAGGACCCTCACTTGGATAGGTGTTCTCGGATCGATCGGCCTGTGTTTCTGGGCCTGTGGGGATAATGGGGCGGGTGCTGACGAGGAGAAGACAGGTGCTGTTCTCCAAGGTCAAGTCATTCTTTTGGGAGGTTCAGACCAGGTCGGGAACGTGAAGATAGCCATTGGGGGGAAGACAACCAGAACCAATGGGAACGGATCCTTTTCCCTGAAAGATATCCCGACAGGGGAAAGCCCAGTGACCTTTTCAGGCTCGGGAGTCACCGGTCCGTACACCCTCACGGGTATCGACCTGGGCACAATCATCACCCTTGATGAGGTCCAGGTGAGTCCCGGCCAGGTGAAGACCAAACACACCGGGACCTGGGTTGGAACTGCCGGGTCCACCGAGCCGGGGAGTCAAGGGCAGATCGCGTTCACGATGGTTATCGAGGAGAACGGGAACGCCATCACCGGAATCGGGCAACTGGCACCACCGGACAGCTCAACCTGGGAGATCGAGGGAAAGGAGACCGGCACCAGCGTCGATGGTACACTAAAGTTGCTGTTTTCTTACAGCCAGTGCGCCACCGGAGGGGAGTTTGTCGGCACCTTCGTGGCGGACACACTGAGTGGGAACTTCATCGAAGTGAACCCTCCAGCCGGATGCGGAACGCCTGAAAGCGGGACCTTCAGAGTCGTCAAGCAGTAAGAAGCGACCGACCGAACCAACCAAAGAGAAGAGTAAGGTGAAGACCGAGATGGATTTCTATTCGAACCCCTTGGAGATGTTGGCCAACACAAGCCTCGTCGAGCGATTCCTGGAATACGTGAGGATCCACACCACCTCCGACGAACACTCCGACAGCTGCCCCTCGACGGAGAGGCAATTCGTTCTCGCCGAGTTGCTGGTCGAGCAACTCCGAGCGATGGGCCTTTCCGACACAGCAGTTGACGAAAACTGCTACGTCACGGCGACCCTGTCCGGAAACGTGGAGGACAAAGAGACGGTGGGCCTCGTCGCCCACCTCGACACCTCTCCGGCGGCCCCCGGGGTGGACGTGAATCCCATCCTGCATGAGGACTACGACGGATCATCCATCGAGCTGGCCGATGGCGTCGTCATTTCGGTAGGGGACAATCCCGAACTTCAGGATTGCATCGGAGACACCATCATCACCGCCGACGGCACCACCCTTCTCGGGGCGGACGACAAGGCCGGTATTGCCATCATCATGTCTTCCCTGGAGTTCTATCAGAAGAACCCCGGGCTTCCCCGACCCACCATCCGTGTCGCCTTCACCCCCGATGAGGAGATCGGCCGCGGAACCGCGAAGTTTCCCATCGAAACGTTCGGCGCCGACGTGGCGTTCACGATCGACGGCAGCTTCGACGGAGAGGTCAACGTCGAGACCTTCCACGCCGACTCCGCGTACGTGACGATCACCGGCGTTTCCACCCACCCGGGAACCGCCAAAGGAAAGCTGGTCAATGCCCTCCGCCACATGGCCGTGTTCCTTTCCCGTCTCCCGGCAGAGGTCAGCCCCGAACGCACGGACGGCAGAGAGGGGTTCATTCATCCCTATGAACTCACGGGCGACGCTTCGTCCTGCAAATGTCACCTCATCCTTCGGGATTTCGACCGGGATGCCCTCTCCGCCCTTGGTGAGCAGCTTGGGGGAATTGCCGAGTCGGTGAGAAAAGACGAACCGAGACTCCAGGTGGAAGTGGAGATCAAGCCCTCCTACCCCAACATGTTCGAGCACCTGAAGGACCGGCCCGAAATTACGGAACGCCTCCAGGAGGCAGTGCGCAGGGCTGGCATGGAGCCGAATCTTGCCCCCGTTCGCGGTGGCACTGACGGCTCGATGCTGACGCAGATGGGGTTGCCCTGTCCGAACATCTTCGCCGGCGGGGTAAACTTTCACGGGCAGACCGAGTGGATCTCCACGCGGTCGATGGGCCTTTCCCTGTGTACGGTTCTCAACCTGATGACCCTGTACGCGGGCTAAAGGGTCGTCGGGGCAGCAGAGGCGTCAGTCCCTGAACTGTACAGAGAGGCCGATTGAAATCCGGCCTCCTCCAGCCGCTAAGGCCCACGGACGAGGACGCGGAAGTGGGGCTTCCAGCCATTCTTCCCTCTCCCGCATGGCACCGACCCCTGTTCCAACCAGAAACCCAGTGGCACTGAGGCCGGCAACCGCCAAAAACGCATCGACGGCGGGAGAGTCGTTGTCCAGATCGGCACTGGCCACAATGACCCCACCCACCACTAAGCCGAGAAGGGCTCCGTACTTCATCCCTCTCAACGAGGCCTTATGCCACTCCCGGTCCCCCAACGACACTTCGAGGCGAGTCAGGGCTTCGACCGGACATTGAATCTCGGTCTCTTCTATGGTGGCCGAAAGAAGATCGCCCTGGAGGGACACGAAGGTCGCCGGCTGTTTTTCCAACTGACAGTCGGGCGCCGTCACTCTGACTCGATCGCCCGGGAAGATCTGAACACGCCCCTGGGCTTCGGCCCAGGACGGCAAAACCAGGACTAACGTGATCAGCGCCGGGAGGTATCGCATCCTCTGCTCCTGATATTCCGGTAGGGGGAGATTGGACACTCCGAAGCTAGGGAAGTTTCGGAGAAAAGAAACAGGCCGACCGACGAGGTTCTCGCAGTGCGGTGGCTCGTACCGGGTCTGGAATAAGCTCCTACCCCTCCAGAGTCGGGTAGTCCGTGTACCCCTGGGCAAAACCCTCGGGCCCGGGGGCATAAAAGGTACCCATGTCCGGCTCGTTGAGGACCTCACCCCGACGAAAACGTTCAAGAAGGTCCGGATTCGCCAGGTAGGGCCGTCCGAACGCCACCATGTCGCCTTTTCCTGCCTCTAAACCGGCATTGGCCGACTCGAGTTGGTAACCGCCGGAAAGGATGTATGCGTTGGGGAACACGTTTCGGATGGTCGTCTGAATCGTATCCCGGACCGACGGGGCACCCATGGCCTCGTGATCCACGACATGGATGTAACCCAGATCC
>JABDNZ010000447.1 GCA_013043565.1 Gemmatimonadota bacterium
GCCTAGGTACATTGGGACACTCTACTGCAGCGGTGGCAAAACGACAAAGGGTATTCATGGATTCGGAGATGGGCAGTATGGACGACTACCTCAAGCCCGGGCACTTCATCGACTCCGATCACCCCGAGGTGATCCGCTTCTCTCACCGTGTCGCAGGAGAGGCGCCGGCTTCGATCCACGGGGTACCGGAAAAGGCTGACTTCGGTCGGTTCGAAGGAGACTCCGGCGGGTTCGAAGGGGGCCTCACCGGAAGTCGAGAAAAGGCTATAGCCCTGTATTACGCTGTCCGGGACGAGTTCCGCTACGAACCCTATCACATCGATCTGAATGAAGATGCCATGAAGGCCAGTGCCCTCCTCTCCCGGGGTTACGGTTTCTGCATCGCCAAGGCGGTTTTGATGGCAGCAGCCGCCAGAGTTCAACGGATTCCGGCGCGGCTGGGTTTCGCGGACGTCAGGAACCACCTGACAACGGAGAGGCTGCGAAAGTCCATGGGGACCGATGTCTTCGTCTTCCACGGCTACGCCGAGCTCCTCATCGACGGGAGCTGGGTGAAGGCGACTCCTGCCTTCAACAAAGCTCTGTGTGAACGATTCGGCGTCGAAACCCTCGAATTCGATGGCATCCATGACTCGGTCTTCCAGCCTTTCGATGCGGAGGGTAACCAGTACATGGAATACCTGCACGACAGGGGAGTCCACACGGACTTGCCGTTGGAAGAGCTCAGGGAAGCTTTCGAGACAGCTTACCCGAAGCTCATGTCCGGTGGGGTTTGCGACCTCTCCGGGCGTTTCGACGAGGATGGGTACGCAGATCGGAGACGGCGCCTCCGGGAAAGAAGGCGATGATCCCATCGCGGATCCGGGTCCAACATCGTAGCTTCTCCACCGTTTGGCCGGGTAAGACCGGCCGTTTACATCGAACTCCGCCGAAGGAATGGGAATGACATCCTACAACATTGGAGTCCTGGGGGGGGACGGGATCGGCCCCGAGGTGATGCGGGAAGGGCTGAAAGTGCTGGAGGCCGTGGCCGACGTTGAAGGTTTTTCCTACGAACTCATCGAATATCCGTATGACAGCGAGCACTACATCAAGACGAAAGAGCTGGTCCCGGATTCCGTCATCGACGAATGGCGGACACTGGATGCGTTCCTCCTCGGGGCCATAGGCCATCCCGATGTGGAACCGGGACTGGTGGAGCGTGCCGTGATCTTGGGCCTCCGTTTTGGTTTGGATCTCTACATCAATCTCCGGCCGATCAAGCTCTACGCCGAACATCTCTGCCCCCTGAAGGGAAAGGGGCCGGCCGACATCGACTTCACCGTGGTTCGCGAGAACACGGAGGGCATGTACTCCCAGATCGGTGGGCACCTGAAAAAAGGCACCCCGGACGAAGTGGCCATCGTCAACGGCGTCTATACATGGAAGGGGTGCGAGCGGGCCTCTCGGTATGCCTTCGAGTTGGCCCGGAAGCGGGCTGAAGAACGGGGTGACGACTATAAGCCGCAGGTCACCTTGGTCGATAAGGCCAATGCCGTCCGCCCTCAGGACATTTGGACCCGGGCGTTCGCCTCCGTGGCAAAAGACTTTCCCGAGGTTTCCACGGACCATGCCTACGTGGATGCCGCCTGCATGTGGATGATCAAGAACCCCGAATGGTTCGACGTGGTCGTAACCACCAACCTTTTCGGGGACATCGTCACCGACCTGGCGGCCATGCTTCAGGGGGGGATGGGAATCGCGGCGTCCGGGAATATCCACCCGGGCCGGACCTCCATGTTCGAGCCCATCCACGGCTCGGCCCCGAAGCATGCTGGGAAGAACGTGGCTTGTCCTCTGGGGATGGTCTCCTCCGTGCAGATGATGCTGGAATTCCTTGGAGAGAACGCCGCCGCCGGCCGGGTCGAAAACGCCATGGCCGACCTCCTGGGGAGCGGCGCCATTCCGTCGGCCGACGCCCGGAGTGGCATCGGGACCTCGGAGATGGGGGACATGGTCGTCGAGAGGGTCCGGCCTCTCGACCGAGGGGGAGGAAGCTGAAGTTCAATGAGAAGGTTGTGTGCGTGGTGCATGGGTGACTTGGGTGATGGGCCGGACCCCGGGGAATCCGATCGCCCCATCACTCATGGGATCTGTGAACCGTGCTCTCTGAAGGTTCTCGGGAACACGGGTATCCCCATGAGGGAGTTCCTGGGATCCCTCGGAGTCCCCACCCTTCTGGTGACTGAGGATGTTGTGGTGGAAAGGGCCAATCCGGCGGCCTCGGACATGGTGGGGAAATCCCTGGACGGGATCACCGGAAAACGAGGGGGGGAAGTCTTTGAATGCGAGAATGCCGCCCTCCCGGGCGGATGCGGTCAAACCCCTCTCTGCTCGGCCTGTACCGTCAGGAGGACGGTGACCGAAACCTATCAGACCGGAGACAGCCAGGTTTGTGTTCCCGTAACCCTCACGGTCGACACTGAGGGAACGCCAGGCGAGATCTCCTTCCTGATCACGACGGAAAAGGTGGGGGACCGAGTCCTGGTCCAGATCG
>JABDNZ010000453.1 GCA_013043565.1 Gemmatimonadota bacterium
CAGTTCCCCATACGCTCGACCATAGCTTCGTTACCGCCGGCAAGGTAGATCTGGCGACCGTTCCGGGGCGGATCTTCGTTTGAGACGGCTTTCTCCAACCGAGAAAGGAAACCCTCTTCCAGGGCCACTACCTTTTTCCCAACCGTAGGTGGGTCTTTCGGGCCACCACCCTGGAGAGGAGTTGATCCTTCAATGTAGTGGGCAAGCTCCAGTGCCCGGGCCGCATAACGAAGGACCTGGCGGGGTTCGACGCCGGCAAGGTCGTCGAAGAACCATCCACAGGATGTGAAGAGGCGAAGTGCCTGGCGCTCGAGCTCCAGCAACTCCCGAGCTCTGACATCGGTGGTTTCGGCTTCGCTGGATGGACCATATCGGTCTCGGGCAGCCCAGGGGTCCCCAAGGAAGGCTGGGGCTTCGACTTCATAGATCTGGTGGATCCCGGTGGCCAGCCAATCAAGGGCGTCTCTAAGGCCGGTTCTCCATTCCTGCTGGGTGTCCAGCTCGGGAGCCATCTTGCACCCGCAATCGGACCTCCAGCGATCTACTCCGTGGGAGCAACTCCAGGAGGAGGGCTCCACCAGCGTCACTTCGTGTTCCGCGGGGTGCCTTGCCAGGAACGACGAGAAGTTCTCCACTCGGGCCCTGGGGTTTTCATGGAGCCGTTCGAGAACAGCGGCCAGGGCCATCTCCCCGAACCGGTAGTGATGTCCGTAGGTCTCGCCATCGGTTGCGATGGAGATCAGCTCGTCGTCACCGTCGTGCCCCAGCATGTCCTCTTCCCACTTCTCCGAATCCTTCAGGAGCGGGCCGAAGGCTACACCGTGAGACAGTGGGCCATTGTAGACGAAGAGGGCCACCGACCGGCCCCCGGCGGTCTTGTACAGTCCGGGCAAGCCATGGGGCGGGGGGTCCTCGACCTGACGAGGGGCCACGATGGTGAAGGCGATACCCTCCTGGGCCAATACGTCGAGCGTCACCGCGTCCACCGCTGTTTCGGGAAGCCACATTCCTGCCGGGTCCCGCCCAAAGCGCCGCCGGAAATCCGCGATCCCCCAGCGGACTTCGGAGACCTTCTCTCTTCGGGACGCAAGGGGGAGGATCGTGTGGTGGTAGGCCTGGGCGATGGCGTTTCCGTGTCCGCGGTGAGCATGGGCGCTGGTTGCGTCGGCGCTCAATATGGATCGGTAGGTCCTGGGGGCTTCGGTCTCCATCCACTCCAGAAGGGTTGGGCCGAAGTTGAAACTGATGTGGTCGAGAACGTTGACGATCTTGTTGATCCGCCCTTCCCTGCCGGGCACTCGGGCCGCCACTACCGCCCGGTAGCACTCCTTCTCGACCCGCTGGTTCCAGTCGTGATGGGGAGCGGCCGACGGTTGGGTCTCCACGGTCTCCAGCCACGGATCTTCCCTTGGGGGCTGATAGAAATGGCCGTGGATGACCACGGAGCGGGTGGATGTCGTCATCCCTCAACCCTGAGTCAGAACTTTTTCTACCGAATCGAGGATGTTGGGGAACAGGTCGTCTCGATCTTGCAGCTCATGGACCCTCTCCAAGGCGTTGGCCAGGTCTTCCCTCGTCGCCGTCGGTGCCAACGCCCCTAGAAGCATCTCAGCGTCGTCGCAGTGGACGTTGAATCTCTTCTCCGCATAGTCGGGCACGGCCCCCGTGGAGATCATGAACTGCCAGTCGGAAGACTGGGCCAGGAGCAGCTGTCTTGCCGCTTGAGCCAGGATCGGTTTTGTCTCCTCCGAATCCAAGGCTCTTTTTGCAGCCTCCCAAAACCGGTCCTCCAGGGGCCACAGGCGCTCCCAGGTCCACCGGGTGCCCTCGTTCAGCCACATGCTGAAATCTCCGTTGGCGCCCCACGACCCCTCCAGAGGCCGAATGGCGGCCTCGGCCGGAAAGGACTCCAGGTGCTCGGAGGCCGTCACCGCCACGACGCCTTCCCTGAAAGGCAATCTGTTGAAAAGTTCTCTCAAGAAGTCTACGCCCTCGAACCACCAGTGACCGAATAGCTCGGTGTCGAACGGTGCCATGGCCACTCCCGAGGGGCCGACGCGAGCTTTCCTCTGAATGTGGCCCAGAAGGCCGGCGAAGTGGGTGGCGTGGTCGCTGGCCCGGTAGCGTGCGTCGGCGGGCTGATAAGGGGCTTTGTCGCCCAGATCCACTTCGGGACCCGTGACGCCCCAATATTTCAGGCCACTCGGCCAACGGATTTTGTGGAATTCCAGGTACGAGCCGTCGCCCGGGTACCCGAGCTGTCGGCTCCAGACCTGCATGGAAGCCTCCGGCTCCCGAACGAAAGCAGCCAGCCCCTTTTCGCTTCCGGGCTCCCCTACGTAGTAGGCCTGGTACGCAGAGCGAGCCGGAGTCCCGGTTCTCTCCCGGGACCCACCCTCGCTTTCGGGGTGGATACGTTCCGTGATCTGGGAAAGATCTCCGGACCATCCCAAGGCCTCTCCTGCCTCGGCCATGTGAGTGTCGATGAAGAAGTATCGAAACCCAGCCTCCGACAGGAAGTTTTCGAGGCCGTCCCGGTGACGATTCCGAGAGACCCCCGGGATCGGGTTCCATTCTCCTCCGGGTCGATAGGCGCATTCGGGGGCCCAACATCCCCTGGGCTCTCGGCCGAGAAGCCTTTGGTGTTCGGAGAACCCCACGGCCAGCTGAAGGCGAACGCTCTCCTCCCGCCCTAGAAGCGGAAGGAACCCGTGGGTGGCGGCCGAGCTGATGATCTCCAGCCTGGCGTCCTCTTCCAACCGGCGGAAGGCTCCAAGGAGATCTCCGTCGATCTCCTCGAAGAGGCCCTGCAGGCGAAGGAATCGGGCGCGCCAGTAATCCACCAGGGTGAGGAGGTCTTGATCTCCCGTTTCAGCGAGAGATGCAGGAGCCTCGTCGCACGCTTTCAACCGCTGGCGGAAGAACGAGTCCATCTCCTCCCGGAATCTGGGATTGGCGAGCTGGTTTGCCAAAACCGGAGTGATCCCGAGCGTGACGGGGGACACCGTATCTTCCTCTTCCAGCTCCAGAAGGGCTTCCAGAAGGGGGAGGTAGGTGTCCATGGTGGCCTCGCACAGCCAATCACTCCCGTGAGGCCATCGGCCATGATTCAAAACGTAGGGGAGGTGGCTGTGAAGGGTCAGGACGAAGTGCATCTTCGCTCCTTCGGTATCCGGGTTGATCAGGGAGTCGCGACGTCCAAGGACTCGAATCGGGCCTCGAACGCCTGGTCGTAGACCTCGAAATATCGGTCTACCACCCGCTCCCAGGAAAAATCTTCGGCCATGCCGTGCTCAACGGTATCACGCCAGGTGGCCGGTTTTTGGTACCGGGCGATGGCTCGCTCGATGAGCCAGTCCAAACGCTCCGGCTTATAGTCGTCGAAGAGAAGGCCGGTGTGTCCGTCCTCCACTGTGTCTTCCAGCCCCCCGACCCGCCTGGCCAAAGGAACCGTGCCGTAGCGCATGGCCCTCATCTGGGTGAGCCCGCAGGGTTCGTAGAGGGACGGCATGAGGAGAGCATCGGCTCCCGCTACCACCCGATGTTCGCGCTCCTCGGTGAAGTCGAACTCGGCTGCCACCCGATTTGGGTGGGCCGCGGCCAAGTTCCGGAGGCCGTCCTCGAACTTGGCTTCACCGCTCCCGAGGAAGATGAACTGAGCGTCGGATTCCCTTATGGCCCGTCCGCCCAGGATCAGGTCCATTCCCTTCTGGGAAACCATGCGAGCTACCATCCCGATGAGGAGGGCGCCCGAGTCTTCGGTGAGCCCGTACTCTTTCTGGAGAGCCGCCTTGCATATGGCCTTCCCGGAAAGGTCTTCCGCTGAGTAGGGAGCAGGGATGTCCGGATCGTTCGCCGGGTCCCAGATCCGGTTATCGATTCCGTTCAACACACCGACGAGTCGGTCGTGGAGCCCCAGGAACGTGTGGTGCAGCCCGAAACCCCCTGCTTCCGTCCTCAGCTCGAAGCTGTGACTGGGGCTGACGGTGGCAGCCATGTCGGTGAAGACCAGGCCCGCCTTCAGGGCGTTGGCCCTGCCGTACCACTCCATCACGTCCATGTGGTAGAGCTCGAATGGGAGTCCCATCTCAGCCAGGATTTCCTTCGGGAAGTGCCCCTGAAAGCCTCCGTTGTGCACAGAGAGTACCGTGGCTACCCGGTCGGCGAACGGGTCCCCTCTTCCCAATGTCCTGAGGTAGACCACAGCCAGGGCGGTATGCCAGTCATGCATGTGGAGAAGGACGGGTTTCGGCCCTGGGCAAAGCTCCGGAAGGATCTGCGCCGCCGCAGCGGTCAGATAGGAAAAACGGAGGTGGTTGTCGGGATAGTCCTCCCCGGCCTCCCCGTAGACCCCCGGGCGGCCGAAGTAGGCCTCATTCTCCAGGAAAAGGACTCGAGGGCCGCCGGTTCCGTCTCTTTCCTCCCAGAGGCGACCGGTCTCGACACGATGACCGATTTGGACGGTGAAAGAGTCGCCCACCGGTTCCAATTCGTAGTCAGCGTCCAGGATAGGCTGAAAGAGGGGAAGCAGGACCGTAACGTCAGAACCTGCGGCGCTCTGATAAGTGGCCATCCCTCGAACGGCCTCTCCCAACCCCCCGGTTCGGATGTAGGGCCAGTATTCCGCTGATAGGTGAACGATTCTAGTCTCACGAGAAGGGCCTGCCTGCCTAGGTTTCGTTTCCGAAACCCGCTTCTTCCGGGCGGCCCCGGTGCCTCGAGCCATGATTACGAATTCCTTGTGTCAGTGTTTGCCTTGAAGGGTCTTCGAGATCATCCCGTGACCGGAGGATCGTCCCCCTCGACGCTTCTTCCAATCGAGGGGATGTAACATCTTTCCGTGTATTCCCGCAGCATTCTGGATGCAGTGAATCGGGCCCCCCCTATATAGAGCGCGTGCTTCATGCGGAGAACCCATTCCTCGGACTGCCCCTCTTTTTCTCCACTGTAGAAGAGCGGCACCACTTCCCTCTCCAGGAGGGAGTAGAGGTTTTCGGCGTCCGCAGCGTCCGGATCAGGGTA
This sequence comes from Gemmatimonadota bacterium, assembly GCA_013043565.1. GTDB lineage: Bacteria > Gemmatimonadota > Gemmatimonadetes > Longimicrobiales > Gaopeijiaceae > JABDNZ01. Next base: position 5,023 of record JABDNZ010000453.1, read on the forward strand.
CCCCGTGCTGACTGGCAAGGCCCATCCGTTCAGGCCGGTGTATCCTTCCGCCCACCAACCGTCCAGGGTGCTCACCTGGGGGACAGCGTTCAAGGCCGCTTTCATTCCGCTGGTACCGGAGGCCTCCATGGGGACCACGGGAAGGTTCAGCCAGAGGTCTACGCCCTGGACCAGCCGGTCGGCCGAGTTGAGATCGTAGTCCTGAAGGAAAGCGATGCGTCCTTCGAAGCGCGGGTCCCTGGTGTAGGAGTAAACCCGCTGGAGCATCCTCTTTCCTGCGTCGTCTGCCGGATGGGCCTTACCCGCGAAGATGATCTGCACCGGGCGCCAGGGGTTGGTCAGGAGCTTCAGGAGCCGCTCTTCGTCCCGGAAGATTAGATCAGCCCGTTTGTAGGTCGCGAACCGGCGGGCAAAGCCGAGGGTGAGGGCGGAAGGGTCCAACAATGTCCCAGCACCCACCAGGTGGTTGGCCTCTTCCCACTCGTCCCGCCAGCGCTTCCTGGCCTGCTCCCTGATGAAGCTGAGGAGGTTCCTTTTCAGGCGTCGATGAGCGACGCAGAGGGCGTGGTCATCGATCTCCAGTACCGACTTCCACAGATCTTCGTCCTCTATCCTGGCTGCCCAGCCTGAACCCAGGTGGTCATCCAGGAGATCCATCATCCTCCAAGCCATCCAGGAGGAGAGGTGGACTCCGTTTGTGATATGGAAGATCGGCACCTCGTTGGGCTCCCGGCCGGGCCAGAGACCTGTCCAGTTCTCTCTGGTGACCTGTCCGTGTTTTTCTGCCACGCCGTTCACGTACCGGGAGAGGCGCATGGCACAGGCGGTCATGTGGAATGTATTCGGCGTCTTCTCGGGCGGGGTCCCGAACGCCAGAAAGGTTTCCCGATCGATTCCTGTAGTCTCCCAGTAGTGGTGGAGTGCCTGGTCGATCTGTTCAGTGGTGAAGGTGTCGTGCCCTGCCGGGACCGGAGTGTGGGTTGTGAACACTCCATTCGCCCTGACCGTCGCCACCGCCTCCTCCAGGTCCACCCCCTCTTCCAGGTACTCCCTGACCCGCTCCACCATCATGAAAGCGGCGTGACCCTCGTTGGCATGCCAAGCCGAGGGGTTGATCCCGATGGCCCTCAGCACCCTTACTCCGCCAACACCGAGGATCCACTCCTGACACAGGCGGTTTTCGTCTCCACCCTGATAGAGTTTCTGTGTGAGGTCTTGGTCCTCCGGCTGATTCTCCGGGAGGTTGGAATCCAGGAGAATGATGGACGTCCGGCCCACCACCATTCTCCACGCGCCCACATGAATCTCCCGGCCGAACAGAGTCACGGTGGCCAGGGACCTATCCCCGTCCGGCGTAAGCAGGGGCTCCAGTGGGGTCAAAAGGGGATCGAACTGCTCTTGACTGTCGGCTTGCCATCCATCCAAGGAGAGCGTTTGGTCGAAATACCCCTTTAAATAGAGGAGACCCACACCCACCAGGGGCACACCGAGGTCGGAAGCGGCCTTACAGTGGTCCCCTGCCAGAACGCCCAAACCCCCGGAGTAGATGGGCACCGACTTGTGGATGCCGAATTCCGCACAGAAATAGGCGATGGGATTGGCCTCCGTCCCAGTCTCGCCGGAGGCCCTCTCTCCACCC
>JABDNZ010000458.1 GCA_013043565.1 Gemmatimonadota bacterium
ACGTAATGGAGAACTATTACCGGTACGTGGGCGAGGCCAACAACGAGAGAATCCAGAACCGCAGCGGGTTCTACAAGGTGCCCAGGAGGATCGTGGCGCCGACCGGGGCCGACGAGCCTTTCTACTACAGCATCGAGACCCACTACGGCGCGTCGGACCACATGGTGTTCAACGACTGGGGTGTCCAGGTACCCGGCGTGATGATGATCGTGTGGCCGGATCAGTGGTATCACACATCCGGCGACCGGATCGACAAATCCGATCCGACGCAGATGAAGCGGGTGGCTGTGATCGGAGCAGCGGCAGCGTATACGGTGGCCTCGGCTGACGATGACATGGCAATCCGTCTTGCCGGGGAAATCGTGAGCAACGGGACCAGCCGCTTGGGACACCAATTCATCATCTCTCAGGAGTTTCTGAACGGCGCAACGGCCGAGAGCCTCGCAGACGCCTATGAGCTGGCCAGGGCTCACATCGTAGGAACGGTGATGGCCGAGAAGGAAACAGTGGAGAGTGTCCTCGAGCTGGTCGAGGATCGGGGCCGAGTCGGTGACTACCTCGAGGAGATGCAAGCTGCCTTGGACGCAATCGGCGAAGCCCATCTTCAGGCTCTCGAAACCCATATGGAGGCTGCCGCCGCGCGCTTGGGCACGCGTGCCGTAGGGTTTAGCCAGACCGAGCTCGAGCGGACAGCAAGTCGTATCGTGCCGAGCCAAACGGCCTTGGTGAAACGGGACGGTTACGGGGGCACCCGACAGCACATCCAGTCCGTGCCGGCGAACGTTCGGGCCCGGTATCCGTACCAGGGGATCAACACCAGCGAGCTCCAGCACCTTATCGACGGGCGCCATAGTGCGCTGGACATCAAGGTCATGCTGGACGCCCAGGACTCGGAGCTGAACGACCTCCAAGCCGTTTTGAATTACCTCGAGGTGCTGAAGGCTGCGGGGCTGATCGAGATGTAGCTCGCCCCGCGGGGCGGCCATCGGCAGAAGCATTCTTTGGAGGTCGAGTACAACCAACCGTGGGCCTCGGGGGTTTTCTCTCGGGGCCCGCGGTTATGGAGCCCTGAGGTATTCCCTCGAAGCTTTTCCCTCATGGTTAGTTTTCGAACATGAACCAGCTTCTCACAGTTTCCTTGAAGGACTCTGAATACCCGGAGGCGTTCCCCTTCACCGTGCCGGCCGTTCGATCCCTGGGGTCCCTGGACCTGGAGGCCACGGTCAACCTCTTCGTGGGTGAGAATGGATCCGGGAAGTCGACATTATTGGAAGGGTTGGCGGTGGCCTGCGACCTTCCGGCGGTGGGGAGTGGAAGCCTGGCGGTAGACCCCTCGTTGGAAGCCCAGAGGCGCCTTGGAAAAGCCCTTCGCCTGGTTTGGCGGGGACGCAACCACAGGGGATTCTTCCTCAGGGCGGAGGACTTCTTCGGATTCCAGAAGCGGGTTGCCGCAGATCGGGTCGAGCACGAAGCCGAACTGGGCCGGCTGGACGCGGAGCTGATCAGTGCCAGCCCTTTGGCTCGGAATCTCGCCATGGGGGTCCACCGGGGCTCGATCCAAGCCCTTGAGAGCCGGTACGGCCAAAACCCCGACGCTCGATCCCACGGCGAAGCTTTCCTGGACCTCTTCAAGGCCCGTCTCGTGCCGGAGGGTCTTTTCCTGATGGACGAGCCGGAAGCTGCCCTCTCAGCCCAAAGTCAGCTTGCTTTCATCTCCATGATCCATGACGCCGTCGGGGCAGGAGGCCAGTTCGTCATCGCCACCCACTCTCCCATTCTCATGGCCATTCCCGGGGCAAGGATCTTCTCGTTTGACGGAGGGCTGATCCGACGGGAGCTGTTCGACGACCTGGATGCCGTCACCTTGGTGCGGGATTTTCTACAGGCCCCTGGACGGTTTCTCCGACATCTCTGGCCTTCGTTGGAAGGGAGCTCTGAATGATCCCGGCCATGCGGTGAACCGCCGACACCCATCGGCCCATACAAGAAGGGGGAGCGCAGCAGGCGCTCCCCCCTTTCATTTTCATCCCACCTCCGGTGCGACCTCCGGTGCGACCTCCGGTGCGACCGGCTGTATTCTGCCTACCGGCCGCCAGACTTCTCCTGCTCGTTGTTCAGCTCCATGATGTCCACCGCCTTCCGGTCGTCCGCGAGGAGGTGTTGGGCGAAGTATTCGGCCCGAAGCCAGAACCAGTAGTTCCCCATGTTCCCGTAGCCGTGCCGCTGGCCAGGGAAGACGAAGAAGTCGAACCGCTTGTTGGCCCGAATGAGGGCCTCGGCCACACGGAACGTCCCGGCGTGGTGCACGTTGTTGTCCACGTCTCCGGTGGTAAGGAGGAGGTTCCCCTTCAGATTCCCGGCAACCTCCTGATTCTTATCGATGTCGTACTCGAAGGTGACGTTCCCTTCGTCGTCGGTTTCCTCTTTCACCCCATGGTGGGTTTCGGACCACCACCGGTTGTAGACGGAGTTGTCGTGGTTCCCCGAAGATGACACGGCCGCCTTGAAGAAGTCTGGATACACCAGCATGGCGGCGGTGGACATGAAGCCTCCGCCGGAGTGGCCGTAGATCCCCACACGGTTCACGTCGATGAAGGAATGTCGATCGGCCAATTGCTCGATGCCGGCCTTCTTATCTGCCAGCCCATAGTCCCGGAGGTTCCCATAGCTGTAGTTGTGGTACCACTTCGAACGGTCTGGGTGACCGCCCCGGTTCCCAATGGTGATGACAATGAAGCCCATCTGGGCCAGGCCCACTTCGTAGGGGCTCCCGGACCAGGACTTGGCCACCGACTCGGTCTGAGGACCTGGGTAAACGTAGGCCACGATGGGGTACTTCTTCGCTGGGTCGAAATCGAAGGGCTTGTACATGACCCCGTGGATGTCCGTGATCCCATCGGCTGCCTTCACCATGTAGGGCTCGGGGTACTGGTAGCCCGCCGCCTCCAGGGCGGAAAAGTCCGCTTCCTCCAGATCCAAAACCCTTCGCCCGTTGGCGTCGAAGAGGGTGGAGGCCGGCACCGTATTCACCCGGGAGTAGTTGTCCACGAAGTAGCGAGCCGACTCGCTCATGGACGACATATGGTTGTGATCCCCTGGGTTCAGGAGGGTAAGGCCTGATCCGTCCAGGCCCACCCGGTAGGTGTGGAAGTAATAGGGATCCTCACCCTCTTCCCGGTTGTTTGCCCGGAAGAAGACCAGGCCGCGAGTCTCGTCGATGTCCAGAACTCCGTCCACGTGCCAGGGGCCCTCGGTGAGTCGGGCCTTCAGGTTGCCGTCGGCGTCGTAAAGGTAGAGGTGGGCCCAGCCGTCCCGCTCGGACCACCACACAAAGTCCCCGTTGGCCATCCGCCTGGGCTGTTGTTGTTCCTGGTAGGTGTTCAGCCGCTCTTCCACCAGGACCTCCACCTCACCTGTGGCAGGATCGGCTCGCATGATGTCGATGCGGTGCAGGTCACGGCTGGCCCGGTAGAAGTAAAGCTCTGTGTTGGGGGACCACCATCGGCGGACTCGGGGTTCGTTGTCCTCACCACTCCGGGCTGCGTAGCGGTCTCCGTACGGGGTTGGATCGGACCAGATGCCCATGGACTGATCCTGCCATCCCTCGTCCTCGATCTTCCGCATCTCACGGGCCTCGGTGTCGTAGACCAGGAGCTCGGTCTGGTCCACGGCCGAATCCCCGGCCATGGCGTATTTGTAGGTCTCCAGCTTCGGCCGCTCGTTTCCGGCCACGTGGACTACCCACAGGTCCTTCACTTCCCGCATGTCCCGGCGGGTCATGGCGAAGTAATGGGAGTCGTGTGACCAGATGACACCGGCACTCTGGCGTTTCTTCCACTGCTCGTCCCACTGGTCAACGGTTCGGCCGCGTCCGGCCCCGCTGGAGCCGTAGCAGTAATCCCGCTCCCCGTCTTCGGTGAGCTGGGTCTCCTCCACCTCGATTTTCATTTCGGCGGAGTCGGCCTTCTCGCCCGTCTTCTTGTGACGGGCCTCCACGATCTCCAGGTAGGCGTCCCACCCCATCATGTAGAGGTTGCACTGCTTGGTGTAGACGACCATGGAGGAGTCGGGCGACACGCTGGCCCAGCCGGGATGGCTCCGGGGCTCCTCGTAGTCCTCCAGACGCCGGAGTGTCTGGGTCTGGACGTCGTACTCGAAGTGGAACTTCTCCTTTTCGGTCCGCGGCCGCGGGGGTCGGCTCTGTTCCTCCTCCTGCTCTTGCTCTTCTTCCACCTCCTCTTCCTCTTCTTCTTCCACCTCCACGTCCTGAGTCCCGGTCAGGGTGAATTGGATGGTGTTGTCATCGATGAAGGAGAAGGAAGTGATGGGGAGGTGTTTGGCGTCGAAGGGGTCCCGCATGATGCGGGTCAACTCGGCGGCGATCCGGTCCCGGTCGAAGATCTCCCGCTTGGTGCCCCGGGCGGGATCCACAATGCGAAAAAACCGGCCATCGGAGTCTTCCCACTGGTACCAAAACCGGTCTGTGCCTCCGATCCACCGTGGAGAGACGGAGGTGCTGTGAACGAGTTCGCGGGCCTTGTAGGGGGCCCACCTGCCGGCCAGCTGGAAATTGGCGCCGAAGACACTGTTGTCCGTGCCCACATCAGGGTGGTGGGCTGGCATGACCGCATCGGCATGTTGGCCCGCGAGGGAGTCGGGGACCGCGCAAAAAGCTATGGTCAGCGCCATTCCCAAAGCGAGAATAGGGGTCGACCAGGATAGAGAGCGAAGAAATCCGAGTGGGCGGGGCTGGGCTTTCATCGTTGTGCCTCGAGGATCGGTATTGGGGTTGGTCCAAAGGCTTGAGAAGACGCCGGGGAGACTACTGCATTCGAGGCGGCCAGGCGAGGGTGCCGATGGCGTTTTTCTGGATGGATTGGAAGGCCGAAGGATGGCCAGTGGGATTAGCTAACCCGCAAGACCTTGGCACCTCTGATCTTCTGGCTTTTCAACTCCTGGAGAGCCAGGTTGGCCTCCTCCAAGGCGTACTCCTGGACCTCGGGGCGAAGGGGGATCTCAGCGGCAAGCGCTAGAAACTCGGCGACATCCCTCCGAGCCACATTGGCCACGCTCTTGATCTCCCGCTCCATCCATAGGTCCTGTGCGTAGTCCAACGACTGAAGGACCTCTTTGTCGTGGTCCTCTTTGCGGATGGCATTGATCACCAGGCGCCCTCCCGGGGCGAGATTCCGAAGTCCCTCGACCACGGGCTTCCACACGGGTGTGGTATCGATCACGGCCGCCAGGGGTCGGGGTGCCCGCTCGTGGGTGTCACCGCTCCAGGAAGCACCCAACTCCTGGGCGAAATCTCTCTCGGACTCGCTCCGTGCAAAGACGAACACCTCCGAGTCCGGACATGTGTGCCGGACCATCTTGAGGACGAGGTGACCTGACGCTCCGAAGCCGGTGAGCCCCAGGGGCTGGCCGTTTCGAATGTTCGAAAGATTGAAGGAGCGGTACCCGATGGCCCCGGCGCAGAGTAGGGGGGCTGCTTCGGCGTCGGAAAAGAGGCTCGGGATCTCGAATGCAGAGGACTCGGGCACGGTGAGGTATTCGGCATAACCTCCGTTCACGTCCCGCCCCGTCGCCCTGAACTCCTGACAGAGGTTCTCGTTGCCGGTCTGACAGTAGTGGCACCGACCGCAGGCGTCGAAGATCCACGCGACGCCGACCCGATCACCGACCTGGACCCGATGGGCACCTGGTCCTCGCTCCTCCACCACTCCTACTACCTGGTGGCCCAGCACGACCGGAAGGGAAGGGGGAGGGGTCCGTCCTTCGATTTCGTCCAGTTCTGTGTGGCAGACACCTGAGGTGACCACACGGACCAGAAGCTCGCCGTTCCCTGGGGTTGGGACGGGGATGGAGGCCAGCCTGAGGGGGGCGGAGCCCTGGCTCACGGGACCCAGTGCCTCAAGGGTCATGGCTCTCATGGAGCGTTCCCTCGTCGTTTGAAAGGCCCGACCCACGCCGGTTTGCCCTCGGTCAGCTAGCCGATTCCTCCAAAACTGCCGTCAATAAATCAAAGAAGCGTCCCACCGAATCCACCTTCACACGCTCGTCCGGTGAGTGGGGGAACTCGATCTGGGGGCCAAAGGAGATCATGTCCATGCCGGGAACCATCTCTCCGATGATCCCGCACTCCAACCCGGCGTGCACTGCTTCAACGTGAGGGTCCTTGCCCGTAACTCTCGAGTGGACCGTCTTTACGACCTGAAGGATTCTGGAGTCGAGGTTCGGTTCCCACCCGGGGTACCCGTCGTGCTCCTCTACCAGGGCTTCGGCCTGTCCAGCGATCGCCCGGATCTTCTGCCTGATCCAGTTCAAGGACGAAGCCACGGACGACCGGGAGCTCATAAGGACGGTGAGCGCGTCCCCGTCGGACCTTACCGCGGCGAGGTTGGTGCTGGTTTCCACCAATCCATCGATATCCTTGCTCATCGCCACGACCCCGTGGGGCAGGGCCACCAGGAGATGCAGAACGTCCCAGGCTGAAAAAGTAGTCCAGACGTCTTCCGGTCTCGGGCCTTCTTCGATGGTGAGTTCGATCCCCGGTTCTGAGGACTTGTACTCGGCCTCTACGATCTCGAACTGCTCCCCCATGGTCAGGAGGAAATCCCCGGATTGGTCATCCGGAATCACGACCGTGGCGGAAGCCTCCCTGGGAATTGCGTTGTGTTTGTTTCCCCCTTGGAAGTCGGCGAGGAATCCTGGTGTGCCATGTGAGATGGAGTGGATCATGCGAGCCAGGAGTTGTACCGCGTTTCCCCGCTGCAGGTGGATGTCGATCCCCGAGTGGCCCCCTTTTAATCCAGAGAGACGCACGTTGAAGGTCGAGCAGTTTTCCGGGGATGGGATCGTGTCGAGGCCCAGGCGTAATTCCGTATCCGCTCCGCCTGCGCAACCGACCGTGACGCTACCCTCCTCCTCGGTGTCCAGATTCAGGAGCGTCCGCCCCTCCAGCATCGATGGATCCAAGCCCCCGGCCCCGGTCAGCCCGGTCTCTTCGTCGATGGTGAAGAGGAACTCCAGGGGACCGTGGGTCAGGTCGTTTGCCTCCATGATGGCCAGCATGGCAGCAACGCCGATCCCATTATCCGATCCCAGAGTTGTGCCGTCGGCCTTGAGGTACTCACCATCCATGACCGGTCGGATGGGATCGGTGGCGAAGTCATGATCCACGTCCGAGTTCTTCTCGTTCACCATGTCCAGGTGGCTCTGGAGGATAATGGTTGGAGCCTCTTCCTTCCCTGGCGTGCCTGGCTTCTTCACGACCACGTTTCCGATTCCGTCGATCACGTGTGCGAGGCCGTTTCTTTCAGCCACGGACACGACGTAGGCCCGTATCTGGTCCTCCTCCTTCGATCCCCTGGGGATCGTGAGAATCTGATCGAAATGTGCCCACAGAGCCGTAGGCTCCAGATCGGCGACGAAGGTCATGGTCCTCTTCTCCAGTGGAGGCTTGGAGTTATCCGTCATGAGGCATAAACACTAACCGGCCGTCACCCGAATTGACAGAGCCTCTGACCGGAAGCTACCGTCCCCGCCGTCGTCATTTTTTTGGGTCCGGCCAGGGTGGAGGCCGGCCGCCTAATGTCGATCCCCACCTCCCGTGAGCTGAGCTATGGAAAAGAAGCCTTTCGTTCCGTTCGTTCCGGCCTCCCGGTCCATGGCCGAGTTGACGTTCAAGGCTCTGTTTCTCGGAGCCATCATGGCCGTGGTTTTGGGGGCGGCCAACGCCTACGTGGGTATGACGGCTGGCCTGACCGTGGCAGCGACCTTCCCGGCCGCGGTGGTGGCCATGGCCGTCCTACGGATCTTCCGCGGGACGATCCTCGAGGAGAACATCGCCCGGACAACGGCCTCCGTCGGTGAAGGGCTGGTGGCCGGTGCCATCTTCACCATTCCTGCGTTCATAATCAGCGGCGCCTGGGAAGACCTCCATTACTTCGAAAGCACCGCCATCATGCTCATCGGCGGTGTCCTGGGCGTCCTCTTCATCATCGTGCTCCGGAGAACCTTGGTCGTGGAGGCCGACTTACCCTTCCCGGAGAGCGTCGCGGCATCGGAGATCGTGAAGGCCGGCCAGGGAGGGCAGACCGGGGCTGCCTATCTCTTCGCTGCCATGGGATTGGCAGGGGGTTGGGAGTTTCTGAAGAACCAGGAAGGGATTCAGATTATCCAGGCGAGCGCGAGCCGGTTCTTCGCCTTTGGACGCTCGTCCATCGACATCCTCCAAGGTCGGGTCGAGTACGCGGGTGGGCTCCTGGGCGCCACGCCCAGCGCTTCACC
>JABDNZ010000459.1 GCA_013043565.1 Gemmatimonadota bacterium
GTTCATGAGCATCGTCTCGGACAACGACCTGGGCCGGATCCTGGGCATGCCCCCGGGCGGATACTCGAATACCTGGGAATGGTTCGAGGTGCTGACTTTCCCGGGTACTGGGGAACCGGTCGCAGGATTCATGTGGTCCATCGGACACACCATCCGACCGAACGGCGATGTTCTCGAGGGGAATCCTGCCTTGGTGGACGATTGGATCCCACTTTCGCCCCAGAACGCCGATGAGTACTACGGACTCCTGCTGGGCCGGGCGTGGGACTACCTGGAAGGCGTCGGCTTCTGAGATGAGACAGCCATGACCATCCGGTTCGAAGGCACGGGCCGCAGAGCCGGTCCTCCCCCGGCCTCCGGCGCGGGAGACGGAAAGAGCCGTGGTCTCGGTTTGGGCACCAAGATCCTCATCGGGATGGTGGTTGGCGCCGTAGCCGGGATCGTCTTTCGCGAGCAGGCCACGGTCGTTGAGCCACTCGGGGACTTCTTCATCCGCCTCCTCTTGATGGCCGCGATTCCCCTGGTCTTCTTCAACCTCCTGGCCGGGCTCACGGCCCTGACCGACCTAAGGACCTTCGGCCGGTTGTCGGCAAAGATCGTCGGGTACTATCTCGTCACGACGGCCACGGCTCTGACGCTGGGTCTCGTGGCCATGCATCTGGTCAGGCCCGGCGTGGGGATGACCCTCACGGGAGAGGTAGACGAAGCCATTGGTGAGGTTCCCGAGGTCGCTGACCTCCTTCTTCAGCTGATTCCAACGAACATCTTCAGGGCCTTCACCGAGGGAAACGTAGCTCAGCTGGTAATCGTGGCGGTGTTCCTTGGGATCACGACCCTCTTCCTGCCGGAGGAGCCCCGAGACCTGCTGAGAAAGGGGTATGCTGCGCTGGCCGCCCTCTTCCGAAAGCTGGTGGACGGCATCCTATGGGTGGCTCCCCTCGGCATCGGAGCCCTCATGGCCGTCACCGTGGGCCGTTACGGTTCAGAGCTCTTTGGGCCAATGGCTCGATTCCTCCTCGGGGTGTGGGGGACCCAGGTGTTGATGTTCGGAGCGTACATGGTGCTTCTGACACTCCTCACCGACCGGCGGCCCTGGGACTTCTTGCGAGGTACCGGCACCCTCTGGGCTACTACGGTAGCCACCACCTCTAGCCTGGCCTCTCTGTCGGTGGCTTTGGAAATCGCCGAGAAGATCCGTCTCCCTCGAGCCGTCTATTCCTTCACCCTCCCCCTGGGGGCGCAGATCAACAAGGACGGAACCTCCATCATGCTGACGGCGGTTCTGGTCTTCACGGCTCAAGCAGCCGGGGTGGACTTCTCTCTCGCCCAGATGGTGACGATCCTCCTCGTCGGCCTCCTCCTCTCGGAGGGATCCGGGGGGATTCCGGGCGGGGGCTTGGTGATCGCCCTGATCTTCGTCCAAGCCTTCAACCTACCCCTGGAGATCGCCGTCATCGTCGGGGGAATCTACCGGCTGGTGGATATGGGAAATACCACGATCAATGTGATGGGTGACATGGTCGGGACGGCCATCGTCTCCCACTCCGAGGCCAAGAACCTCCCCACCGAAAGCCCAAGCTGACAGATGAACCTTTCCGAAGCCCGAGAGCTCTTCCCAGGCGTACAGGATCAGGTGTACCTGAACGTGTCCCTCAACGGCCTGATGCCGTTCCCGTCGAGGGATGCGGTGTTGGCCCATTTGGACAAGAGGGTGATGGGGAAAGCGGTAAAGGAGGAACTCCACGCCCAAGCGGAGCGGGTGCGGGAACTGGTGGCAGGTCTCATCGGGGCAGATCCGGTGGAGGTCGCCATCACAAAAAACGTGTCGGAGGGCCTCAACATCTTCGCATCGGGGTTGGACTGGCGGCCCGGGGATAACGTGGTCTTCTGCCCGGAGCTGGAGCACCCCAACAACGTCTTTCTCTGGTACCATCTGAGGGAGACGAAAGGAGTGGAGATAAGGGAGATCCTCCCAGAGGCCGGCCACATTCCTCTGGAGCGCATGGTGGAGGCCATGGACGACCGAACACGGGTGGCCACCGTGTCCCATGTGACGTTTTCTCCCGGATTCATCACCGATGTGCAGGCCCTGGCGACCGAGGCCCGGTCCAGGGGAGTCCTGACGCTCATCGACTCGGCCCAGTCGGCCGGGTCCATTCGGACCGATGTCCGGGAGTTGGGCGTGGACGCCATCTCCATCGGGACACAGAAGAACCTTCTTGCTTTCTACGGTCTCGGATTCCTGTATGTCCGAAAGGATCTGGCAGAGTCGCTGAACCCGGTTTTTGTCGCCCGGTACGGCATGGACCTGGGGCCCGATGCGCACGAGACGGCCATAAGCCCCGGGACTCTGGATTTTAGGCCTGGGGCCCTCCGCTTCGAACTCTCCAACTACAACTACATCGGCCTGGCGGCCGTGGAGCCGTCCTTGGAGCTGATTCACTCCCTGGGCATGGACCAGATCGAGCCCCACGTCCGAGGGTTGGCCGCCCGGTTGGCGAAAGGAATGCTGGCCGCGGGTCTGCCGGTGGCCGGAGGTGAGCCCGGGCCACACCTGGCCCATATTGTGGCCGTGGGCGAGAGCGGCGGCGGCCGCCACTACAGCGCCGACGATCCGGCCATGAACGAACTCTTCCATCACCTGGTCAGCAACGGGGTGACCATCTCGATCCGCAGGGGAATCCTCAGGATGTCCGTGGGTCTCTACAACGATGAAGCGGACATCGACCGGGTGGCGGAGCTCAGCCGGAGCTGGGTGGGATGAGGATCGTGTCCGGGAAGTGGGCTGGAGTCTCTTTGGTCTCTCCAGGGTCCCGAGTCCGGCCTACCCGGGAGTCGGTCCGGGTGGCCTGGCTGTCGGAGTTGGAACCGGAGCTGGCCGGGGCCAGGGTCTTGGATCTGTTCGCCGGCACCGGAGCGCTGGGCCTGGAAGCCCTCTCGAGAGGAGCCAGGAGCATCGATTTCGTCGAGAACGGAAAGCCTTCTCTCCATTCACTCAAAGCCAACATCGCCAAACTCAGAGTCACGAACCGGGTAAGACTATTCAAGAAGGACGTGTTTCAGTTTCTCTCGACGCTGGAAACCCATGCCCGCGACGACAGGATCGGAGCGAACAACTCCTCATCCGGCTCTGGCTTTCCGTATGCCGTGGTCCTGGCCGATCCGCCCTACACCTCTCGAGCTGCCGACCGACTGGTGACCCTCTGGCTCGAACGCCCTTTCAGTGGGATCTTGTCCGTCGAACACGCTCCCGACAGGAGTCTCCCCGGCAAGGGAAAACGGAAACAGTTTCAGGATTCCGCAATCAGCATCTATCGATCACGAAAGCGACAACCAGGCGACAGGTCATAGCCATGCCTCACCTCACTCTGGAATACACCGCGAATCTGGGCGAGTGGGCGGCCGAGCCAGAACTCCTCATCAGTCTGCACCGCCTCCTGGAGTCCGCGGCTGGGATCAAGATCGAGAACTGCAAAAGCCGATGGCGGATGGTGGACGAGTGGGTAACGGGAGACGGCAAAGTGGGGTCGGCGTTTGTACACCTGGACGTGCGTTTCCTGGAAGGACGCCCGCCGGAAGTCAAGCATGCGGTAGGGGCCGGGGCCGTTGAGCTCCTGCATGACCACTTTGCCCTCGCCCTGGACGGACCGGACCCGCTGGAGGTCCAGATCACGGTAGAGATCCAGGACATCCAACGGGCCTCCTACTTCAAGTATCCGCCCGGTACCCTGGGGCCGCCCTCCCTCTCACTGGTCTGAATCATAGGGGTAAAAGCCCCTGTCGATCAGTGAACCGGAAGCGAGAGCCCCCTCCGGACTCGGGCCAGACCCCCGCCGGCCTAGTGTCAGCCCCCCGCCGGCCTCACCCGATAGGGATAGTCGGGGTTCTCCTCCATGCACCAGTCGATGAACTCCCGCAGGTCCTGGTTCGAGTTCGCCAGATCAGGCTTCCGTAGATACATCATGTGCCCGCTCTCGTACCAGGCAAAACGGAAACGATCCTTGAACTCCCCGCCCGGTTGAAGGTGGGAGATGGAATACACTGCGCTGAAGTAGTCGGTGGCGGCATCAAAGTACCCGCCCTGGATCAGGACCTTCATATAGGGGTTCGCCTGCATGGCGCTTCGAAGCATCTCCCCGACGTTTGCCCCATCGTCCCGATTCCAAGGCCTCACCGGGCCCCAGATGTTGTACTTCAGATCGGGATCGTACCCCAGCTCCTGCCTCAGGTAGATGTTCACCGCGTTGCCGAACGGCCCGTCCCAGTCGGCCATGGCGGGATCGTACTCGGGCGTCTCCGCGGCGGCGTCCTGGTCCACGCCGACATACCGGGAATCCAACCGACCTACAGTCAGGCGTTGGTCCCTAAGGAGCTCCTTCCAGAACCTGCTGCTGCTGATCCGGAGGTTGGCGGAAAGAACATACACCGGGGATAGGCCGGTGTACTCGGCGATCCGCCTGGCCATCTGATTCCGCGTTGCGTCATCGATCTGATCTCCCCGGACGAGGGTCGGCAGATAAGTATCGAGGGCGAACTCCTCAACCTCGGCGAGAAAATCCGCGATGGGGCGGTTCTGGAGTTCAGGCGCGAGCTGCCGGTGGAACCATGCGGTGGCGGCGTATTGGGGAAGGCTTGTGGCAAAAGAGATGTCGGGACCGGACTGAACATCCAGGCCAGTCATGGACACCAGAATCACTCCGTTGAGATAAATCTGATGGGCATCGGCAAGGTGCCCCGCCAGGCCGGAGGCCCGAGTGGTTCCATAGCTCTCCCCGATGAGGAACTTCGGCGAAGCCCACCTGTTCTTCCGGAGGATGAAAAGGCGTATGAACTCCCCCACCGACTGGATGTCCGATAGGGTTCCGTGGTACATGTGGGGGTCCTCCCCCTCCACCATCCGGCTGAATCCCGTGGCGATGGGATCGATATAGACGATGTCGGCCACGTCGAGGAGGGACTCGGGGTTGTCCTCGAGACCTACCGGAGGTTGGACTTGGAAGCCGTTATCGTCGTAGTGGACTCGTCGGGGTCCGGTGTAGCCCATGTGCATCCAGACCGATGCGGTCCCGGGTCCCCCGTTGAAGGAAAAGACCAACGGCCGGACCGTGCTCGCAGGAAGGTCGGTCCGGGTATAGGCGGTGTAGAACATCTCCGCCGTCACCCTTCCGTCCGCCCGGATGGGAAGGGTCCCGGCCTCTGCGGAGTACCGAACCGTTTCTCCTCGGATGGTTGCAGTGTGTTGGGTCACCACCGGTTCGTCCGGGAGCAGATCGAGCTCCTGGGCGCCCAGGTTCGGAATGGCAAAAAACAGCAGGAGGAAACACACGGACTGTGTGATGGGGTTCCGCCAGGACTTGGGGGTGGGCATCCTCATGATCTACCTTCCGGAAAGCAGGTTCGAGGTCGATGGTGGCTGGAGGGTAGGGTTCAACGGGTTCAAGGGCAACGTGCCGGACAATGGAGGAGAAGGGCGATGGGTTTTTCTTGGGAGGACGAAGGACTGTCGGACCTGATCGGCACGTTCCGAGAGGCCTTTCCGGAGGGCTCGCCCGACCTGATCTCCCGGGCCCCAGGCCGGGTCAACCTGATCGGGGAACACACCGACTACAACGGCCTCCCGGTCTTCCCTATGGCGCTGAGGAAGGAGATCAGGATCATCCTTTCTCCCCGGAAAGACGCTCTGATCAGGGCAGTGAATCAGGAAGGGGAGTTCGGGCTGCGAGAGTTCACGATCTCCGGGGACATCCCCGCCCACCCCGCCGGGGACTGGGCCAACTACCTCCAGGCCCCCTGTCAGGCTCTGGCCAGGCAATTCGGCGGCCTTTCCGGATTCGACGCCCTGGTTTCGTCGACCCTCCCCGTGGCTTCAGGCCTTTCCTCTTCCTCGGCGCTGGTCATCGCCATGGGTCAAGCCTTGTTGAGGGTCAACGAACTCACACTCCCGACCCTCGACTTCGCTGAAGCCATGGCCGCAGCCGAGCGGTACACCGGGACACAAGGCGGAGGGATGGATCAGGCCATTTCGGCCGGAGCGGTGGAGGGACACGCGAGCCGGATCGAGTTCGCCCCCCTGAGGATGTTCGAAACCCCCGTTCCTGAGGACTGGCGATTTGTGGTGGCTCACACCCTCGTTCGAGCGGAGAAGTCCGGTATGGCCCAGGAAGGCTATAACGCCCGAACCCGGGAATGCCGCGAAGCACTGGAGATCGTCGCAGATGCCGCGCTGGCCCAGGGGCAGGCCCCTGAAGGCACCGATTCATACCCGCTCTTGCTCGAGCGGGTATGCATTCAAGACCTGGTGGAGTTGGGCGAGGCCTACCTGGAAGGGACACTCCTGAAGCGGTTCCGACACGTCGTCACCGAAGGGTCCCGGGTGTACGACGCTGAACACGCCATGGCACGAGGAGACCGCTCCACCTTCGGCCTCCTGGTGAACGCCTCGCACCGAAGCCTCCAGGAAGACTACGAGGTGAGTTCCCCCGAGTTGGACGCCCTGGTGGAGCTGGCCCTGGGAGCCGGCGCTTCGGGAGCACGTCTGACCGGTGCGGGTTTCGGCGGCTGCATCGTGGCTCTGGCCGGCCCCGACAGCCTGGACCGGGTCATGTCGGCCCTCGAGAACGGATACTACCGGCCACGGGGTGTCTTGGGGGCCCTCGATGGGGTTCTGTTCGTGGCGGAGGCTTCGGGGGGTGCCACCGTGAGTGAGCTCCAGGCTGGACTCTGACCCGGCTTCAGATTCCCACCTTCGGCAAGACCCTGAAGAGTCCCGCCATCGCCGACCCGGCCAGGATCAAGCATCCGATCCCAAGCCCCACGTTCCCGTAAAGGATGAACCCGATCCCGAACAGCGCGCCATAAATGGCCGCCACCCCCAGGAACCAACCAAGGAAGCCCGCCGCCACGCCACCGGGTTCCGGTCCCGGATCGTTTGGACCCAGGTGCAGAATCCTTCGCCCCCCAGCTCCGTAAGGCCGGATCGCCGAATAGTACGTCCGGAGGGTTTCCTCCGATGCCGGCGTGGTGAGGAAGGTCACCGCCAACCAACCGACAGAGGTCAGGGCCACCCCAACGATCAACTGCAGAGATGGATCAAGGGCCGGAAACCCTAGGGTCGTGTGGACGAACTGGAAGTAGAGAGCGACGAGAAAGGAGACGAGCATGGCCGCGACTTCGCTCCAGGCGTTGATCCGCCACCAGAACCACCGGAGGAGGAAGACCAGCCCCGTCCCGGCACCGATCTGAAGAAGGATCTGGAAGGCCTGCAGGGCGTTCTCCAGCCAAAGAGAGACGATCCCCGCGAGCACGATGAGGCCCACCGTGGTGATTCGCCCAACGGTCACATAGTGCCGATCCTCTTCCCAATCGTTGATGAAACGGCGATAGAAGTCGTCGACTACGTAGGAGGCACCCCAGTTCAGATGGGTGCTGATGGTGGACATGTAGGCGGCGGCCAGGGACGCCACCACCATGCCGAGAAGGCCGGAAGGGAGAAACACCAACATGGCCGGGTAGGCCAGGTCGTTTCGGACGATGGAAGGGTCCAGGTGGGGGAAGGCCGCCTGAATGGATTCCAAACTCGGATAGACCAGGAGGGAGGCGAGCGCCACCAGCACCCAGGGCCACGGCCGAAGGGCGTAATGGGCCACGTTGAACCAGAGAGTGGCTCCCATGGCTTCCTTCTCGTTCCGGGCCGCCAGCATCCTCTGAGCCACGTATCCCCCACCCCCAGGCTCAGCTCCAGGGTACCAGGTGCTCCACCATTGGACGGCCACAGGCACGATGAACACCGCGGCGGCGGTCCTCCAGTCCGTGAAGTCGGGAAGCAGGGAGAGTCTCCCCTGGAGTTCTGGGCTGCTGATCAGGCCAGTGAGACCGCCGACCTCGGGCTGGATGAGGGCGAAGTACGCGGCCGCCACCGAGCCGACCATGGCCACGACGAACAAAAGCAGGTCGGTGACCACCACCCCCCAAAGCCCCGAAGTGGCCGAGTAGAGAACCGTCACGGCACCTGCCAAAAGGACTACCTCGTACTTCCCCACCCCTAGCAACACACCACCGATCTTGATGGCCGCCAGAGTCACGGTGGCCATGATCATGACGTTGAAGAACACCCCCAGATAGAGCGCCCGGAAACCCCGGAGGAAGGCCGCAGGTTTGCCCGAATAGCGGAGCTCGTAGAAAGCCATGTCCGTGAGGGCACCGGACCGCCGCCAGAGCTTGGCGTAGAAAAAAACCGTACACATTCCGGTGATGGCGAAGGCCCACCAAAGCCAGTTCTGGCTCACCCCGCCACTGCGAACCATGTCGGTGACGAGGTTCGGGGTATCGGTGGAGAAGGTCGTAGCCACCATGGACGTCCCCAACAGCCACCAGGGGAGTTTTCTACCGGCAAGGAAGAACTCGTCCGTTCCCTTCCCCGCCCGCCGGGCGAAGTACAGGCCAACGACCAGAACAATGGCACCATAGGCGATGACGACGAACCAGTCGGTTGCTGTCAGCTGCATGAATGTGTCCCTTCCGTCGTGTCAGACCCTTCCGAATCTCCCAGCTCGGCCCGTCCCTTCTGAGATCGACCCTTTAAATCCGGCCCCTCGAGGGGTTCAGCCCCAAAGAGGCGCCGGGTACCCACCATCCCTTGTCATTCCTGCCAACCCCTCCACCACCCAGGGTCGGTCCTCGGGATGTGTGATCCCGAGGAACCTGCCGGCCGTCGGTATCGTTCGTACCCGGGCGGTTCCCGCCTCCAGGGCTTGGTTCACCACGGTGGGAATCAGGAACTCGGGCTGGGCCCCTTTCCCTCCGTGCTCCCTGTCACGCTCCTCAAGGCTGCCAGTCCTTCCCCCCAGCTCCCTCGTCTTTTCGTCCAACCGCTCATGGAGGAAGTCCATGAACACCTCTTCGAGAAGAGGAAAGACGGCGGGTGTGAAGAGCCAAAAGTTGGTGGAGATCGGTTCCTGGCCTGCCAGGGCGACCGTCTGCCCCGACACAGACCGGCCAGACAGTCCATCCCTGTCGCGATCGATCTCCAGAACCTCCCGAATCCCCCCGAGCCATCCTCCTTCATCCACGGTGCATATGCCCCGACTCACTCCTCCATGCTCCGACAGTGTGTCCGCAAGGGTGTAGGTCACGAGGCCGAAGGTCGAGGGGCGATGAAGAGCGTCGGCGTTGACCGTGTCGGAAAGCTGAATCCCGGAGTAGTCACGGATCATCTCGGCCGCGAGATGGAACGCCTCCGCTCCATAAAAGTCGTCGGCGTTCAGAAGTGTGAACGGTGAACGAAGATGAGCCCTTGCCGAGAGCAGGGCATGACCCGTTCCCCACGGCTTGGTCCTGCCCTCCAGAACCGAAACCTCCGCCTCTCGGCCGTCGAGTCCTCCCTTGAAACCCGAAAGATCCGTGATCTTCTGATGGTGGAAGATCACCTCGAGATCCTCCGGCCACCGACCCTTTATGTGCTCCTGGAAAGTCTCCTCCAACTCCTCTCGAATGATGAGCAGGACTCGATTGAACCCATTGCGTCGGGCGTCAAAAACGGCGTAGTCCAGGAGGGCTTCCCCCCCGGGTCCGACGGGCTCCAGCTGTTTCAACCGCCCGTAACGGGTGGACATTCCGGCGGCCAGCAGGACAAGAGTCGGTTTCATGGCCCAATAGGGTAGTGGGTTTGCATCGGTTCCGCATCAAGCCCGGAGCCACGGGCTGCCCGAGGCCCACGGATCCTATATGTTGGGGCTCCCTGGACGCGAGGGAGCCGCCAGGTAGGCCCGACGATCCTACGCCATCCCTTCACGGAAACGCCATGACCCTCTTCCTCCGTTCACATGCCCGGATACGGCCGTTTCTGGCCTTCGCTCTGGTGCTGTTTGCTGGGCTGGTCCAGCCTGCGCCCAGCCTGGCCCAGGTTCGCCCGGTCCTTTCGTTGGGTGGGGAAGTCAGGCCCCGCCTCTTCGGGCGGGAGCCCGTGCTCGGACAGTGGGACCATTGGATCTCAATGAGGACCCGGGTCGAGTTGAAAGCGAGGTTTCAATCGGGCTTCGGCCTCTTTTTCCAGGCCCAGGACGTGCGCTTCTGGGGAGAAGAGCTCAGCAACCGGGATGCATCGGCAGACAGGTTGGATTTCCATCAGGCCTACCTGGAGGTGGACTCGGTGCCTGGCATCGGAGGCTCTTTTCGAGCAGGGCGGCAGGAGGTGGCGCTGGGGGAGGGACGGTTTATTTCCGCCCCTGATTGGGGGCAGGCAGGCCAATCCTTCGACGGCGTCCGCTGGCTCCGTCCCATGGGGGAAGCCAGTGTTGAATTGGTATACCTGAGGCTCCAGGAAGGCTCATCGTCGGGTCACGATACGAGCGCCGATTTCACCGCGTTGGCCTTTTCTTCTTCCCAGGGAAGCCTCGGTTCGGTGGATTTCCTGGCAGTGCACGATCGGACGGGTGGGTCCCCGGAAACGAGCCGCACTACGATCGGCCCCACCTGGTGGAAACGGTCGGGTATCGTCTCGTTTCGGTTCCAAGCGATGAAGCAGTTCGGCGAAGCGGCGGGACGCGATATCTCGGCAACTATGCTGGCTGGCCGCGCCACTCTGCATTGGCTGGATGACAGAGCGAGACTGACCCTCTGGTACGATAGACTCTCCGGGGACTCGGACCCTACCGACAATACCTCGAGGTCCTTCTCCACCCTCTTCGGTGCCAGACATCGATACTATGGTAGATCGGACTTTTTTCTGGACATACCAGAGGATACAGGCGGATTGGGCCTTCGAGACCGGGCCCTGAAGATGGAGTACTACCCGACCGACCTCCTCTCGGTGTACCTCGATTTCCATAGCTTCAGGACGGACGAGCAGGGCGCCCTGTCCGACCGCAACCTTGCAGAAGAGATCGATCTTTGGGTTCAGTACCGGTTCCGCGACACCCTCGATCTGGAGGTTGGTTACTCCTTCACACGGGCCGGCGCGGCCATGGAAGAGCTGGGCCGATTGGACGGGACGGCCAACCTGGCCTACTTCATGACCTCCCTCCGGTTCTGATCGCCCTTGCGAAAGCCCACCGTCACCATGGACATCGGCCAAATCCAGGCTGAAGTGGCCGGTTGTCGGCGATGTCCCCGCCTCGTGGCCTGGCGCGAGGAAGTGGCGAGGAAGAAGAGGGCGGCCTACTCCCACGAGGACTACTGGGGACGACCCGTGCCCGGATTTGGGGATCCGAACGGACGACTCTTAGTGGTGGGCCTGGCTCCTGCAGCCCACGGCGCCAACCGGACCGGTCGGATGTTCACTGGAGACAGATCGGGGGATTGGCTCTACCGAGCCCTTCATCGGGTCGGGTTCGCGAACCAGTCCCAGTCCACGCACTCACAGGACGGCCTTCGATTGACCGATTGTTTTGTCACGGCCGCCGTACGCTGCGCTCCTCCGGATAACAAGCCCACTCCCTTGGAGAGGGATACCTGTAGGTCCTTCCTTGAAGCCGAGCTGGAGGTGTTGGAGGGGGTTCATGTCGCCGTGGCCCTGGGGAAGTTTGCCTTCGACCAGATATGGCGGATCCTGAAGGCCTCCGGCGAACCCCTTCCTACTCCAAGGTCCCGATTCGGCCATGGGCTCGAGGTATCGGTGAGGCCTGGCCTGACACTGCTGGCCTCCTTCCATCCCAGCCAGCAAAACACCTTTACCGGCAGGCTGACGGAGGAGATGTTCGGCCAGGTCTGGGCCAGGGCACGAGACCTCCTTACGGAGTCGCCTACAAGAGGGTGACGATCCGGGGCTCGAGCCGATCTCCGAAGATCTCCACCAAGGCCAGGGTGACCGGCTTTTCGCCCCGAACGGGGCCCGCGCTTCCCGGGTTCAGATAGAGAACCCCCCCCTTCCAGCTGATGTCCGGAAGGTGGGTGTGGCCAGATACAACCGCAGAAAACCCAGCGGCATCCGGGTTGAGGTCCAACTCTTCCAGGTCATGAAGGACGAAGAGGGAGACGCCCCCTACCTCCAAGACCTCCGTCTCGTGGAGCCCTTTTGTCCACTCACCCCAGTCCATGTTGCCCTGGACCGCGGTAACAGGTGCGATTCCGGCCAGCTCGTCCAGGATCGCAGGGTCGCCCATGTCGCCTGCATGAATGATCTGATCTACGCCCGTCAGAGCCACCAGGGCTTCGGCCCTGAGAAGCCCATGGGTGTCCGAGATCACCCCGAGCGACAAAGGGCCCTCCCCTGGGTTGATTGGCCTCTCCAATGCCCGGCGCCTAGTCCACCGTGTGCATGTGTACGTCCCGCTGAGGGTAGGGGATGGAGCAGCCTGCCGCTTCCAACTGTTCCTTCAGGTTCCGGGTCAGGTCGAAGAGGACGTTCCAGTATTCCTCGCCTTTGCACCAAGGTCGGACTACGAGGTTCACCGAGGAGTCGGCCAGCTCGGAGACGGCAACCTGATAGGCCGGTTCCTGGAGGACTCTGGTCTCGGCGTCCAGGACCTGTTTGATGGTGTTCACCGCCACCCCGATATCATCGTCGTAGGAGATCCCCATCACGAGGTCTACGCGTCGGATCGGATGATGGGAGTAGTTCTTGATCGTGCCACCGTAGATCGCCGAGTTCGGCACGACGATGTGGATGTTGTCCGGAGTGTTCATATTGGTCGAAAAGAGGCCAATGGACTCGATTTTTCCCCTGGGGCCCCCGGCTACCTCGACCAAATCTCCGACCTTGAAAGGTCTGAAGATCAGAAGCATCACGCCAGCAGCCACGTTGGAAAGGGTCCCCTGCAAGGCCAATCCCACCGCCAAACCCGCAGTGGCCAAGATGGTCAGGACCGAGGCCATCTGGATCCCGATCATGCCCAGGGCGGCCACGGCAGCCGCCACCAAAATCAAGTAGTAGACCAGGCTGCTGAGGAAGTTTGCCAGTGTTGGGTCGGTCTCCGTCCGCTCCATGAACCGGTTTGCCGTCTTTCTCAAGGACCCGGCGATGAAGCGGCCTACGACGATGACCGCCAAGCCCCCCAATAGCTTGAAGCCCCAGGTCACCAACAGGTTTTGTGCCAGGGGTAAGATGTACTCGAGCTGGCTGCTCAGACCTTCCATCCGTCACCTCCCGGGGAAAATGGGACTCCTGAAACGCTTACAGACCGAAGCGTCTACCCAATGGACTATGGATAGGGGGAATAAACCAGGGCCCCGGTGGGGATCCACCAGGGCCTAGGAAGGCTCGCTGCCCTGTCCTCCTCGGCGCCGGAGGACCGGGAGCACTCAGTGGGACCGGGCCTTCAGCGCCACCAACGCGATCAGGAGAACCATAACCAGCACGGCTATGATCATAGGAAGGCTCGCGCTGATTTCCCCCCCGCCCGCGCTCCGAAAGTAAAAGAGGCCGAAACCCAAAAAAGCGACGACCATACCGAGGGCCAAACTGATCACCAAGGTTGTCCTGGCCTGATCCGGACCGGAAGAAGATTGGGCAATACGTATGGCCGCTCGGACCTCCGCGTTGGTCACTGCCGGATGAGCCTTTGCATACTCATCCAGGACTTTGGTCAGGAGGCCAGCCAACTCCCTGGTACGGGGGGAGGGGGGCGGCGTCGGTGTCGGTGTGACGATGGGTACATAGGTCATGGGGCGAATCCCGTTTTGGTCTTTTTCCTACTACGAGCTACTTGGCAAAAACCTTCCCTCCGGAGGCCGGAAGGGGTCCGGCGAATCAGGATACCGTAAGGGTGGGCACGTCCGCCGACGGACGCCAACCGAGGCGGAAGGTCAGATCCGTTGCGCCACAACCTGGACCACGGACGAGCGGCCCGTGTGCATGCGACCCTCCAGGATCTCTCGTTCGGTCTCCTGGGAAAGGACAAACTCCAGTCCGTCGAGCTCCTCTTCCAGGTCCGGGAGCGACATGAGACGCTCGATATGGGGCGGCCCCCCGGTGTCGTATTCGATCTGTTTGGGGGTAAATGCCTCGAGGATCAGGATCCCGCCGGGAGCGAGGCCCTTGACCACTGCCTGATGGACCTTCTTCCGCAACTCGATGGGAAGGTGGAAGAAGACGGAGATGATCCCCTGCCACTCCCCTTCCGTGAGGTCGAAATCCTCAACGGAGGACACGACGGTTTCGACAAACACACCCCGTTCCTGGGCCAAGGCCTGAGCCTTGTCCATCCCGACCTGGGATTGATCCACCCCCACGACCTCGTAGCCCTGTTCGGCCAGGAAGACCGCGTTCCGCCCCTCGCCCTCGCCCAAACAGAGCACACGCCCCGGGGGAATCCGGTGGGCCTCCTGCCGGAGGAAATCGTTGGGCTCCGTGCCGAAGGCCCAACCGTCCTTGGCGTACCGATCATCCCAAGCGCACATGGTATGTCCCTGGAGTTCTATCCCAAAAAGAGGATTCCCCCGCTTCCGAACGGCCCCACTCAGACTATGGCCGAACCGGCAAAAGACCGCTGGGCGAAAACCGATATCACCAAGATACAACTCGCCGACCCATTCCCGCGCCCTCAGTTGGAGAAGACCGATCTTTGGTAGCGCAAGCGTGAGGATGGAGGAGGCTCTGGCGGTAGGAGTGTTCGGGTGGCCGGAGGATGATGCTCACGGGTTCAGATCGATCATCCTCCCCCTGGGGCGGGCCCGAGGATGCCGACTGCATAGGGCAAAGCCGCCTCGGCCCAGCGGGCGTACATGGCGCCGGAGGGGTGAAGCCCATCATCGGCAATCAGGCCGGGATTCGAAGCGGCTTCTCTGGAAATAGGGGTTATGTCCAGGTACGAGACCCCAGCGGATTCACTCTCTATCCGATTGACCGCGTTGAACGCGTCGATCTCCGTGGCGATCCCGACCCGGTCCCTTCCTTCCGCAAATGGAGTCACCCCCCAATCGGGAATGGAGAGGACCAGAACCTTCTTGGGATCTCCGCCGGCGAAAGCTACGGCCTGCGAAAGAAGATCGAGGAACTCACTCCGGTACTCCTCCAGGTCGCGCCCTCGATATTGATTGTTTACCCCGATGAGGAGGGACACGATATCGTACGTCCCTCTGATCCCGGCCTCCACGATTCCTGCGCTCAGCTCGTCGGTGGTCCAGCCGGTTCTCGCAATGATTCTCGGGTCCTCCGTGGGAACCCCCAGGTTCGTCAACCTGGCCGCCAATTGTACCGGCCATCGTTGGAAAGGCTCCACGCTCTCCCCGATGGTATAGGAATCTCCCAGAGCCAGGAACTTCGCCGAGTCTGGATCCATGACGTCGGGTGCCTCCATTGAAGTTTGACCGCCGCACGATAGGATGGCAGGAATGATCACCAACAGCAGGAACCGGATGGGGCTCGAGAGGTTTTGACTCATAGCGATTCGGCTGAAACAAGGGACTCTGTCTTCGCCTCAGGCTACCCTGGAGATGAAGTGTCGATCCGCCTGCCGGTCCGGGTCATCCTAACGCCGCCGGGAACCACGTCGAGTCTTTGGGGATTGCACTGTCGGATAACCCACTCGAAAACCAACTCTTCATCCAGGAGGAACCCCATGCCCGGACCCGTATCCCACGGCCGTTTTGTCTGGTACGACCTAGTGACCTCCGACCCAGACGCTGCAGCCGAGTTCTATTCGCAAGTGGCGGGGTGGGAGAGCATGCCCTGGGAAGGGGAGCAGGGCGGGGACCACGACGACCCCTACATGATGTGGATGGCCGGTGAAAAGGCCGTCGGCGGACGAGCCAGGCTGCCTGAAGAAGCCAAGGCCAAGGGCGCGGCGACCCACTGGCTGGCGTATGTCACGGTCCCCGATGCAGAGGCGGTGGTGGGAAGAACGGAAGAGGCCGGGGGCGCGGTCCTGATGCCACCCACCACCATGGAGGGCGTCGGGACCTTTGCGGTCTTGCAGGACCCCCAAGGGGCCGCCTTTTGTGCCTTTACTCCTGCCGCAGGCCCCGGGGGCGATGTCGAGACGCCGTCCGAAGGTCAATTCTCATGGCACGAGCTTTACACCACGGACCATGAGGCGGCGTTCGCCTTCTATTCGGAGGTGTTCGGCTGGGAAAAGACCTCCTCCATGGACATGGGTGAGATGGGCGTTTATCAGATGTTCGGCCCGGAAGCAGGGGATGACTTCTCCTACGGCGGCATGATGAACAAACCCGCCCAGATGCCTGGTCCACCCCACTGGCTCTACTACATCATGGTCTCGGAAATCGATGCGGCAGCGGAGAAAGTCAAAGAGCTGGGCGGCCAGGTCTTCAATGGTCCCATGGAAGTCCCCGGTGGCGACATGATCGCAATGTGTATTGACCCGCAGGGCGGAGTTTTCGCGCTGCACGCAAAGACCGGTGGTTGACTGTTCGACGCGGCTGAAGGGGACCAGGCAGAGCTGAAAAGAACTTGAAGGCGTTGGTCGGTTGGGGGGGGTGCCGAAGGCAGCCCGGTCAGGCCTGGCCCGTCGCCACCGCCATATAGGCGACGAAAGCCGCCATCACGAGGTCGAAGGAGACGCAAAAGCTCGGGTAACCCTCGGTGACTCCGTCGGCCAGACCCGTGATCCGATGCATGACCGACCACACCGCGTGGAAGAGAAAGGCGCCTGCCAATAGGATGGGGGCCTGCCATAACCCCAGGAGCCCCAGGGCGAGAATCGCCACGGCCACGACCCACTGGGATACCGGGTTACCGGCTTCGCCGAGGGCCATGGCGATCCCGGGATAAACCCCGACGACCAGCCCCAGCACCGCAGCGAAGAAGGGGAAAGCCAATGGCTCGGGGAAGACGGCTGCAATCCCCAAAGTGACCCCGGCGGCCAACAAACCCTTCAGCACCTTCGACTCCTCCGGGAGAAAGACGGGAAAACCATATGTTTATCACTTCCCCTTTTACCCTCCAAGGTCAAGTCTCCCGGAGATCAAGTATGTTTTCCGGATACTCGTGAATTGAAAGAAATCGTTTCCGGTGTTTTCGTGACTCACCAGCGATCTGTGACAGAACGCGCACAAGTCGATAACGTACTCCTTTCAGCTCATCGCCTGTCCACGTAGCGGGAGGCCCCCATGACCAAGCCCATAATATCCTCCAAAAACCTGCTTCCCCTTCTGACAAGCCTGATGGTGGTTGGATGCACATGGGGCTTTGGGACGCCGGGGGGTGACATCCCGGAAATGCATCGGAACCTCTCGAAGACCGTGGACATCCAGACGGGAGTGGTTCAGGGGGACCTGGAAAAGGCAAAGGCTGCCGCGTCCTGGCTTCTTGAAAGGGAAGCAGGTGGGTTATGGCCTGCAGGGGGAGAACAATACCGGCAGGCCCTGTTGAATTCGGCAGACCGGATCACGGAGGCCCAGGCAGTGGAGGAGGTCGCCCTGGAAACTGGACGGTTGGCGGCTTCCTGCGGGGGATGTCATATGGCGCAAAAGGGAGGCCCTCGTTTTGTCGTGGGGTCCGAGGCCCCTGGAGGGGAGTCACAGGAAGCCCAGATGATCCGGCACCTCTGGGCCGCCGACCGGCTGTGGGAGGGCCTGGTCGGCCCCTCCGAGGAAGCCTGGGCGGCCGGAGCTCTTGCCATGGCCGAAACCCAACCGGCCCTGGCCCGGGCGTTCAGAGACTCCCCTGCATTCGGAAGGATCGGTGCCTTCCTGGAGGAAGTGAACCTTCTGGCCAGGGAAGCGGTCGACGCCGAGGATCTGGACGAGCGAGCGGACGTGTACGGTAGGCTCCTGGCCACCTGCGACCGGTGTCACTCCATTGGTTGGGGACCGGCCCAGAAGTAAGGGAGACCTATCGCTTCACCATTTCCAACTCGAGGAACCAGAGGTCGTCGTTAGGAACATCGAGCTTCATCTCCGCAACCTTCCCGAGCGGGTCCAAGGCGAAGGTGGCGACCCCCTTTCCGAACCACGCGGAGGTCTTTCGCCACTCGATAAGGAACGTGTCGTGGTGAAGATGAGTCAGATCCGCCACCAAGTCGGGGTTCGGTAGCAACCGGAGGACCAGGCCCCCGTTCTCTTCGGTGACCGTGGCGTCACCGTACATGGGTCCCCCATATCGACCCGTGTACCCGGCCATCGGGAGGGAGGGTCTGGTGCCCTCCATGCGCTCGTCCTGGAAGCGATCTTGCCGGGCTTCGAAAGCCAGCCGCGCCGACCGCCAACTCAAAAGAAGATCCTCACTCCAATCACGTTCTTCCCCACCCAGGTAGGCATCCAAGACGCTGTTCGTAATCGCAGTGGAGATGCTGGTCATGGAGTTGGTAAACACGGCGACCGCAAGATCCTCTTCCGGCACCAGAACCACACGCGAGAACATACCGTCGTAGCCTCCGCCGTGGCTCACGATGAGCCGGCCCAGGTAATCATTGAGGCTCCAACCCAGGCCATAGCCCCGGAAGTGCGTTGACGGCATGGAGGCTCGGGAACCGGCAGAAACCGGCCGAGCCGTGTGGACCGTCCACATCTCCCATGAGGAGCCTTCCGAGAAGAGTCTGAGGCCTTCGGACTCCCCATGGCCCAGCTGGAGCTTCAGCCAACGAGCCATGTCCGAGACGGAGGAGATGATGCCGCCGGCAGCCGCCATGGCGTCCCAGTTGTACCACTCGATGGGTTCGGTCCGGCCGATCCAGTTCTTGTGAGGGGTGGCGACGTTGTCACGATGGGCCAGGTCGGTTGTCGAGGTGACCGTGCGGTCCATGCCCAAGGGGGCCAGGATCCGAGATTCGACAAACTCCGGCCACGGCTTGCCACTCACCGCCCTGACCACTTCACCTGCTGCGATGAACATGAGATTGGAGTAGCCGTAGGACGCTCGAAAGGCTCCGGCCTGAGGAACGTACCGCGCACGTCTCACCACCTCTTCCGCCGTGTAGCCGGTACCATACCAGAGAAGGTCACCGCTGTAGGTCCCCAGCCCGCTGCGATGCGAGAGAAGATCCCGGATGCGCATCTCATGACTCACGTAGGGGGAGTACAGCTGGAAGTAGGGAAGATGTTCTTGAACCCGATCATCCCAGGACAGCCGACCTTCCTCCACCAGCATCGCCAGCGCCGCCGAAGTAAACGCCTTGGAGTTCGAAGCGATGGCGAACAGGGTATGCTCGTCCACTTGCTCTCCAGAGCCCATCAACCGCTCCCCGTAGCCTTTCATGAGCACGGTTTGTCCGTCTTTCACGATGACCATGGCAAGACCGGGAACCGGCCATTCCCCCTGGGCCCGGGCGACCATGGCGTCCAGTCCTGCTACATCGGGAGCTTGCGCCCAAAGGACCGCCGTCGGAGTAGCCGGGACCCTCGCCTCCTGCAGGGAGCCCATAAGGAGTAGAGAGAGAAGTACCATGGGGCGGAAAAGCCCGGGGTACCGTCCTCGCACCATGACTTGCCGTTCCATCATCCTGTAAGCTCCTTGTCCAGCGCCTCCCCCAAACGGTGGAGACCCGTTTCCAGAACGTCCCTCTTCCCTCCCAGCGCGATCCTGAAGTGGGAAGGGGCCTCAAAAAAACGACCTGGCACCACGCCGGTTTCGTAGTCTGTACGGAGGATTTCGACAAACGCGCTCACGTCCTCCAACCCTGGAATCTTGGGAAACCCGACCGAGCCCCCCCTGGGCCGGACCCAAAGGAGATCAGGCCGGCTTTCGACGAACCGGGTCAACAGCTCGAAGTTCGGGTCCAGGATGCCGCGTGCCCGAGCCCTCAGGGCCGGGAGGTTCTCGAAGGCCACCAGCGCCATCAACTCCGATGGGAATACGCCGACGCCGTCCACCAGATCACGCACCCTTCGACACCCCTCGGCGACCTCAGGGGCAGCCAGGATCCACCCTGCCCTCAGCCCCGAAAGGCCGTAAGCCTTGGTCAGGGAAGAGGTCGAAACGAAGGTTGGGGACAGGGAGGCTGCAGGAGGGGACGGGTCCCCTCCCACGGAATCCAGGTAGACCTCGTCGACCAGGACCTTGGCCCCAACCCCGTCAGCTAATTCCCCCACCGCCAGGAGCCGCTCCGCCGAGGTGCGGGCACCCGTGGGGTTGTGGAGATTGGTGAGGATGATCAGGCGTGTCTTGGGGGTCAGGGCTGCCGCAACCCGGTCGGGGTCCACCTGAAACCCGTCGTCAAAGACCCGGTCGAACCGACGAATCCGTGCACCGAGAAACCGGGGGATCCCCAGGAGCGGATCGTACACCGGCCGCTCAACCAAGACCTCGTCTCCTGCCTCGAGCAGAGCCCCACCGGCGATGAAGTTTGCACCGGAGGCGCCCGTGGCCAGGGCGATCCGATCCACCGGGAATTGATACCTCTTCCCAATCGCTTCGAGGAGCGGCGGGTAACCCTCTTCGTGGAAGGCGTCCAACTCCAACCGCTCACGGACTCCCGGAAGGTCCTCCACGGTGCAAGGGAGAAGGTTACTGCCCATGAGGTTGTTGGGGATAGCCGGGGCGTGCTTCATCCAAGCCACATAAGGGGTCCAAGCCCCGTCCATTCTTTCATTAGCCATCAGCTGATGGGCTCCCATATCGAGAAGTCCAGAAAAGGAATGCGGGTATGCCTGACGCCAGGAGGAGGATGCCGAGAACCGATCCCCCTGGATCGGTCACGATGCTACTCACGACGATGTAGATCGCCACGGCGGTAAACAGAGCCGGAATGACCGGATAGCCCGGAGTCTTGAACGTTCCTTCGGGACGAGTCGCCAGAGGGATCCGCTTTCGAAAAACGAATAGGCTCGCTCCGGCCAGCCCGAAAAAGATCCAGTCGGCGAAAACGACGTAATCCACCAACTGGGCGTAGTCCTTCCAGAAGACCAGAACCAGGGCCAGCCCAGTCTGAAGAAAGATGGCCCGGGTAGGAGACCGGAACCGGGGATGGAGGCGGGAGACGCCGGAAAAAAACACGCCGTCCCGTGCCATGGCGTAGTAGACGCGGGTCGGGGCCAACATCGTCAGATTCAGGAACCCGAATGTGGAGACCGAGATCGTCAGGGCCAGGAAGCGATCCCCCATGGGGCCCATGGTTACCCGGGCTGCGTCTGCCGCCGGGGTCAGCGTCCCGGCCAAACCCCCGTGCCCCAGGGTACGGAGGTAGACCCAGTTCACGAGAACGTAGATGAGAACGACGACGGCCGTTCCCAGGATCAGGCTCCGGGGAAGATTCCGTTTCGGGTTTTTGATCTCCTCCGCCACGTAGTTGACGTTCTGCCAGCCACCAAACGAGAACATGACTGGTACGAGGGCGGCCCCCATGGCGAAGACGGCCAAACGGAGACCCCCGCCACTCGAGGAAGCCTCCAGGGCCACATCCAACGACCTGTCCGCGGCTCCGGCTGCCCCCAGAAGGGCTTCTCCGGGACTCACCGGCATGAGCATGCCGAACCCTATGAGGAGGGCCAACGCCAAAACCTTCAGCACCACAAGAATGTTGAGAACCCGGCTTCCCGGTTTGACCCCGAGAGCGTTGATCCCCCCCACGACAACGATGGCGGCCACCGCCAGGGGGAGGGCATTCACCCCCTCTCGGCCGAGCAACCGCAGGGTGTACTCGGCAAAGGTGATGGACACGGCGGCGATGGCGCCGGTCTCTATCATGAAGAGGAGAGCCCAGCCGTAGAGAAACCCGAGCAGCGGGTGGAAGGCCTCCCGAAGGTACGCGTAGTGGCCTCCGGCCTTCGGGTGGACGACTCCCAGCTCTGCGAAGGTCAGGGCCCCCGCCATGGCGACCAGGCCTCCCACCACCCAAGCCGATAAGACCCAGCCCGGAGAATCGAGCCTTTGGGCGACGATGTAGGGGTTGATGAAGATCCCTGCCCCGATGATGCCACCTACCACCACCATGGTGGCGTCGAACGGGCCAAGAGCGCGCCGAAGCTCCGCCTTCTCTTCGGATCCGGTTGTCTTCAGGGGATGTCCTCCAGTTCGGCAATCACGAGTTTGTGGAGGGGATCAGCCCCCTCGACGATGAATGCCACCTCGTCCTTCAAGGTCCGGAGTTGGTCCATGTGGACCTGAAACCTCGGCTCCAGCTCCTTGGTCAGCGGATCGTAGAATACCTCGGGGCCTCTGGAAAGTAGCGGGAGGACATCTCCCTCGGTCCTGGTGTCATCCAGTCCTGATCAAACGCTGTGGCCTGGCTCCCTCGATGCGGGCCACGAGCCCCCGGGCCTCCAGATCCAGCTTCACCGTGGTCGTGTACCAGGAAACCGATCCCAGCATGGCCAGATCCTCCGTGGAGAGGGCCGAGCGTACTTCCCCTGACAGTGACTTGAAGGGGAGACCGGGTTCCCGGGCAGGCAAGGCCTTCAGGATCGCGGCTTTCACGACATCGTATTTCCAGCGGTCGATCCTTACCCCAGCCTTCTCCGGATCGGGATGGATGGCTTCGATCTTCTCCACGGGCGCCCCTTTCTTCACGGCTCTTCACGGATGGGAACGAGCTCATTGACGTGGGAACCCGACCCGCCGGAGGGGGTTCTGCCCCAAGTCGCCTCATTCAAGAGGAATGTTGAACGGATGAGGGCTTTCCTACCCAACAGGACCTGTGGAGGTTCGAAATGAGCGAATCCAAAAGTGTCGGATCGATTGCCTGGACCGACCTTTCCGTCCCGGATGCCGAGGGGCTCAAGGAGTTCTACAACCAGGTGGTGGGTTGGACTGCCGATCCGGTCTCCATGGGTGACTACGACGACTTCAACATGATCCCAGCCGGCGGCGAAGCTCCGGTTGCGGGGATCTGCCATGCCAAGGGCGTAAACGCCGACCTTCCCCCGGCATGGCTGATCTACGTGATCGTCGACGACCTGGAGGAGAGTCTGGCCGCATGCAGAGGTGGGGGTGGACAGGTGTTGCTGGGCCCGAAGGAGATGGGCCCGGGTTCCGCCTACGCCATCATCCGCGACCCGGCTGGAGCGGTTCTGGCCCTCTACCAGGTCGGTGAGTAGATCAGGACCGTCCGAAGGGGCTGTGGGTCATGAGACGGGCTGCATCAGCGGTCGAGTTGGTCCATTCCACCGGACGGGCCCACAGCGGTAGCCAGCACCTCCTCTGCCTGGCTGTAATCCAGCTCGCTCCCACGGAGGCTGTGGGGGATGAGGTACACCGCCAGCATCACGACCGCCGCCGCCAGGATCGAGCCTCGGCTCACCCAGTCGGCCTCGGCCTTCCGCCGGGAGAGGACCACGGCCACTCCCACCCAGACGATCCACATGACGAGCGTCTTGTTGTCCGTGAGGTCATAACCGTACGGCCATCCTGTCCAAAAGGCGCCGAAGGCGAACTTTTGAACGATGGGGCCGAGGACCATCCCGCCCACCGTCATGAGGCCCAGGGTGGTCCAGGCCAAACGTCGAATGCCCCTTGGATAAAAGGCAGCGCCCAAGGCGGTCCGGACTCCGACCAAAAGCCCGATGAACATGCAAATGACGTGGGGGACCAGCACACCCAATGGAACGGGATCTTTGTACCGAAGGATCAGAGTGCCTTCCTCCGGAATCCTGACCGTCCCTTCGGTCGTTTCCAATACCACGTAGTACTCCAGCTTCCCCGCCGCCGGTTGGGCGGGAAGAAGGGCCTGGAGTTCCCCCGCTACCGACTCCATGGGAAGGGGGGAATATGCTTCATCCGTGGGATATCGCCGGAAGAACACCTCCCCGGCAACGCCGGACCCGGGATCCGTGACCAGGATCGGAGCATCGGCGTCGGTATTACCGCTCCGGAGCAGGGCGAACGGGTACTCCACACCCCCCGACTCGAACGACCCCCTGAACTC